>JBLHLN010000006.1:0-20558 GCA_047620565.1 Woeseiaceae bacterium | reverse complement strand
AATAGCGCGGGTAAATTCAAACGATCGTTCGAAACCCATGTCATTCAGATCATCAAAAAACAATCCACCGACACCACGGGTTTCATTACGATGTTGCAGGTAAAAATATTCGTCGCACCACTTCTTGTACCTGGCGTAGGTGTCGTCACCGAATTTATCGCAGGCGTCCTTTGCCGACTGGTGCCAGTGAACGACGTCCTCATGGAACGGATAATACGGCGTGAGGTCGAATCCACCGCCGAACCACCATACGGGCTCACCGTCACCGGCATCGGTAGAGAAAAAACGAAAGTTGGCATGCGTGGTCGGCACATAGGGGTTTCGCGGATGCAAAACGAGTGACACGCCGAGCGCCTGAAACTTTTTTCCGGCAAGCTCCGGGCGTGACTTCGTCGCGGAGGGAGGCATTTGATCGCCGAAAACGTGCGAAAAACCGACGCCCGCCTGCTCGAAAACAGAACCGCCAACCAGTACCCGGCTTTCGCCGCCACCGCCGCCCGGCCGATCCCAGCTGTCGTGGCGAAATCTTTCCGTACCATCTGTGTCTTCAAGTGATGCACAAATGCGCTGCTGTAGTCCGCGCAGGTAGGTTTCGACTGCCTGAATATTATTTTTGCTCATGCGGGTCTCAGCGTTTGTCCGCTCTCAAGGTCGCGAATTTCTGACGGTCCTCTGGACTGTCCGCATTCGCCGGGAACAATATAGTCTACAAGAGTGCCAAGGTTGCGACGAAGCACCAATGCATTTCTTGTAGGAGGTCGCCCGGAGATATTGGCACTGGTGGAAACCAGCGGCGAGCCGGCCGCCTCGCATAGCGCCTTTGCAACAGGGTGAGTAGTGACGCGCACCGCAATGCCAGTGTGACTGCCACGTATCCAGGAAGGAACATCCTCTGCGGCCGGAACAATCCAGGTCACAGGATCGCTGGCGCCTGACGCGAGTTTGATTTGTTTGTCACCCAAGTCGACCCACTGTTCTAACTGCGAATCTTCAGCGGCGATGAGTACCAGTCCCTTCGCAGGACTACGCTGTTTTATGTCGAGAATTCGATTGACTGCGTTAAAGTCGTCAGGGAGGCAGCCGAGTCCAAAAACGCCCTCAGTTGGATAAGCAATAACACCGCCCCGGTCAAGGACCCTGCATGCTTTTTGAATTGCCTGGGAGATGGCCACGCGATGCTCCCGTAGTCGGAATCAGGTCTCGCTGCTGTCAGTGGGTTCGGTCGCTGCCGTCTTTTTGGCAGCTTTCTTTTTTCCGGCGGTTTTCTTTTTGCCAGCTTTTTTCTTCGCTGTCTTTTTTGTGGGCGTCTTTTTCTTTGCGGTCTTTTTGGCAGTTTTCTTCTTTGCCGCTTTCTTTTTGCCACGTTTGCCGCGAACTGGCGCAGCGGCGAGTAACTCCTTGCACTCTTCAAGCGTCAGAGATTTTGGCTCGCGGTCTTTCGGTACGCGGGCGTTCTTTTCCTTGTTGGTTATGTACGGTCCATAACGGCCGTTCAGTACCTGGATGCCCTCTTCCTCAAAATCCTGAATGATGCGATTGGCATCCTCGATTTTCTTTGCTTCGACCAGTTCAAGCGCGCGCGGCAGTTCGATCGTATAAGGATCATCCTCGCCGCGAATAGAAACGTACTTGTCGCCATAGCGTACGTATGGACCGAAACGACCGACACTCGCGGAAACCGGTAAACCATCCACTGTTTCACCGAGTTTGCGCGGTAATTTGAACAGCTCAAGGGCAGTCGCCAAATCGAGATCGTTCATCTTCTGGCCCGGTCGCAAGCCGGCGAACTTCGGTTTTTCCTCGTCGTCCTTGGTGCCGATCTGTACAAAGGGTCCGTATCGCCCCATGCGCACCGTCACCGGTTTGCCACTTTTCGGGTCGGTGCCAAGCTCGCGCGCCTGCGCGACCTGTTCCCTCGTAACGCTTTGTTCCTTGTCTTCAACCAGTTCAGCGAATGGTTTCCAGAATTCTTCAAGCAATGGGACCAGTTCCTGGTTGCCCAGCGAGATAGCGTCGAGATCGTCTTCAAGTCTCGCGGTGAAGTCGTAGTCGACGTAGCGTGCGAAGTGCTCGGTCAAAAAACCGATGACAATTCTGCCAATGTCAGTTGGGAAGAATCGCTTACCATCCATTTCGACATATTCACGATTCTTCAGCGTCGCGATGATGCTGGCGTAAGTAGAAGGTCGGCCAATTCCATACTCTTCAAGTGTCTTGACGAGGCTGGCTTCGGTAAATCTTGGCGGTGGCTCCGTGAAATGCTGTTCGGGACGTAATTCATCCAGGCTTATAACGTCTCCCTGTACGACTTCCGGCAACAGTCGGTCGCCGTCATCGTCAGCAACGTCGTCCTTTCCTTCCTGGTATACAGCCATGAATCCAGGCTCGACGAGCACTGAACCGTTGGCACGCATGCGATGACCGGCATCGGACTCTGCAGATGCGCCGGGTACAAATTCGAGCGCCACCGTATCGAAAACCGCCGGCACCATTTGTGACGCCATCGTACGTTGCCAGACCAGCGTGTAAAGTCGCAGCTGGTCTTCGTCGAGCATACCCTTCAGGGATTCCGGAGTTCGCGCTACAGACGTTGGGCGAATCGCCTCGTGAGCTTCCTGCGCATTTTTTGCCTTGGTCTTGAAGACACGAGCCTCTTCCGGCACATTCTTCGCGCCGTAGCGTTCCTCAATTACTTCACGAATTTCAGTAAGGGCAACCTCTGCAAGCGTCACTGAATCGGTTCTCATATAGGTAATGAGTCCTACGTTGCCCTCGCCAGAAACTACTTCTATGCCCTCATAAAGTTTTTGCGCGACGCGCATCGTCCATTGAGTATTAAATCCGAGCTTGCGTGATGAATCCTGTTGAAGCGTCGATGTGGTAAACGGTGCGGCAGGATTACGACGACGCTGTTTCTTATCGACTTTGACAGTGGTGAGCTTGCCGTCCGCTGCAGCGAGAATGGTTTTCTCAACCTCACGTGCCGATGTTTCGTTTTCAAATGAGAACTGCTCGACTTTCTCACCCTTATAACGCACCAGTCTTGAAGCGAACGGTTGTTCCTGCTTGCTTACCGTTGCCTCGATGGTCCAGTACTCACGCGCATTGAAAGCCTCGATTTCCAGCTCGCGCTCGACAATCATTCTCAGGGCCGGGCTTTGCACCCTTCCCGCCGACAGTCCGCGCTGCACTTTTTTCCACAGGAGCGGTGAGAGATTGAAGCCAACCAGGTAATCGAGCGCGCGGCGTGCCTGCTGTGCGCTGACCATGTCGGCCGATACATCGCGCGGATGTTTGATCGCCTCTTTGACGGCATTCTTGGTTATTTCGTGAAAAATTACGCGATGTACAGCTTTGTCGCCGAGTACGTTCTTTTCCTTGAGCAACTCGACCAGGTGCCACGCAATCGCTTCGCCCTCTCTGTCCGGATCAGTTGCGAGGTACAGCGCATCAGCCTGCTTTAGCGCCCGCATTATTGCTTTTACGTGTTTTTCGTTACGCTCGATGATCTGGTAGTTCATCGTGAAGCCGTGTTCGGTGTCCACCGCCCCTTCTTTGGGAATAAGGTCGCGTACATGGCCGTACGAGGCCAGGACATCAAAATCTTTGCCGAGGTACTTGCTAATGGTGGTCGCCTTAGCAGGGGATTCGACTATGACAAGATTCTTGGGCATTCCGGGTGACCGTTCCTTTTCCAGATCAAAATGCAAAAACCGCGGGGCATTGCCGCGGTTGAATTACAGCTTTAGGAGCGAACTGTCAAGATTTGTATCAATATTCGGCTGCGACGAAGCCAAATAGCACGGCAGGATATTCCTAGTGTAACGCGGTCTCACCTTCGTCGAAGACCAGGTCTTCCATGCGAGCGTAGGCGATTTCCTGTCCTGGCTGGCTAAACAAAACCATCAAAACCACCCATTTTATTTGCTCGACATCAATGTCAGCGGTTTCCAGCGCCAGCAGCCGATCAACCAGAATTTCGCGCTGAGGTGGAGAGAGAATGCCGATCTGTTCCAGGTAGGTAATAAAGCCACGACTGCCCGAATCGAGACGAGCCATCTCGACATCATTGTAGATGCGGGTGCCATGCGCGGTCTGCGGATTGTGGACGAGGGTACCGTGGTTATCGGTAAGACCGTCAAGCCAGTCCAGCGCGCGATCAATTTCGCTGTCGCCAAATCCTGCGCGGGCAAGCTCGTTGCGCAGTTCGTTCTGATCCGGTTCCGGTTCCTCCTCAGCGTCGATGTATGTCTCAAACAGATACATCAAAACGTCGAGTACATTTTCTTTCATGCCCGGAGCGTCTCCCTATTGATCGTTTTCCAGTTTTTCTTGCCGTCTTGAGTACCGGCCGCCTGCGTGCGCGTCAATTTTTCCCTCAAGCTCCAGGATCAGAAGCATGGAGGAAACCTGATCGATCGTCAATCCGGAATAGGTGGCAATCGCATCAGCACTGGCGGGATCATAACTTAATGCGTCCAGCAACAAATCGTACTGCGTGTCCCGGTGTGCTGCCACGGGCGCCTCAGCCAATGGCAATTCGCTTTTTTGCATAAGATGCTCAAACATCGGGCCCAGCTCGCTGACGATGTCATCTGCACTTTCAACCAGTTTTGCGCCCTGACGAATGAGCGCATGGCAGCCGCGCGATAACGGATTATGTATTGAACCGGGAATTGCGAAAATTTCCCGGCCCTGCTCGGACGCAAGCCTTGCACTGATGAGAGAGCCGCTACGTCGTGCCGCTTCGACAACCAGTGTGCCGAGGCTCATGCCGCTAATCAGCCGGTTGCGTTGTGGAAAATGTTCCCGGCGTGGTTGACTGCCCAGCGGAAATTCGCTGCACAACGCACCGCGTTGCGTTATGCGTTGTGCCAGATCAGCATTTGCAGCGGGGTAGACGCTGTCGATCCCGTGGCCGAGGAATGCGACCGTCATCGCGCCGCCATCCAGCGCACCGGCATGCGCTGCTGCGTCGATTCCCTGCGCAAGCCCGCTAACAATACAAAATCCCGAAGCGCCGAGGTGCTTCGCGAATTCATAGGCGTTCTGCAGTCCGCCGCGTGTGGGATTGCGACTACCGACGATCGCCAGCGATGGCAAATGAAGAGCGTCGATGCAGCCCTTTACGTAAAGATATTCCGGCGCATCAGGAATGTCCGCCAGCAGCACTGGCAACTCGCCGGCGTCCGACCTGATGATGTGGTGGTTGGCGTGTTGCAGCCATTCCTCGTCGCGAGCGTTGATTGGATCCCAGCCTCTGTGCAGGTCACGCCATTGTCATTATTGTAGTCAGAATGAAGCAGAGCCGGCATTACATTTCTGCTGTTCTTGGCGGAATTCGTGCACAAAAAAAGGCCGACACCTTACAGTATCGGCCTTTTGCTTCCTGAACGTCGCTAATTAAGCAGTGCTGCGGATCAGATTGGGTTGCGAATCGCGTCGAGGACATGAATATCGCTGGTGGCTTCCATGACCAGCGCGTAGCCGATGCGGTCGTACACCTTGAATACCATGATCGTTCCCGCCTCTTCGTCCGGCAGTGTTACCTTGGCGCCACCAAAATACCTGGCGCTCTTGAGCATGCCGTTTTGCGCATAACGATCACGCACTTCCTCGCCGGCCTGATACACCGAAAGAACGTCGCCTGGAGCAAGTCCATTGCGCGCGCCACGATTGAGCACAACAACCTGGTATTGGCCGATCAGTGACACGCCATCAACGACGGAAATAATACTGCCTTCGACGTCAATGTCTGGTGCCTTTGGAAAAAAGTTGAGCGGGATATCGACGGTTTCCGGAATTAGCCGATCTCCTTCGAGCGCTTCGCGGTTGGTATCAGTTAGCGCCACTGTCGCCGGATCGCCGCCACGGGATAACGCACCTTCACCAATATAGATGCCCTGGTAGCCAAGCAAGTCGTTGTCATCCGGATCGCGCAATTCATCACCAACGTGGATAACACTGTAGCGAGTACCGGTCGCTGCAGGCTCGCCGCCACGAATGTAGATCTCGTTTCCGGCTGAGGCGATCAGATGGTCTCCGCGTGTACGCAGGATATACGGCAGCTTTTCTGCCTGTTCGCGTTCCAGGACGACACCCTTTGAGAGGAACGCATCGATCTGTTCGTAAGGAATGCTGCTGATGGTTTGAGACAGCGGCGACACCCGGGCCTGTGGCGACAAGCGGTACGTTGACGCACGCACGTTGGTAATTCGCTGCTGGCCACCGACCATTACCAGCGCAAGTACATCGCCCGGGTAAATAAGGTGTGGATTTTCGACCTGGGGATTGACATACCAGACTTCGGGCCAATACCAGGGGTCACGCAGGAACGTTGAGGCAATATCCCAAAGGGTGTCGCCGTCCCGGACCGTATATTCGTTTGGTGCGCCGGACGCCAGCGGAATCGGCTGACTGACCTGTTGCAAAACCGGGCCACCCTGGCTGGATTGCGTATTGCCAGCATTCGGATCCAGAGATGCGGATCCGCTGGGAACCGTAGTGGTCGCGGCAACTGGTGGTGGCGCTTCCTCTTCATCACCATCGAAGGGATTCAGTTTGCTAAGCGAACTACAGCCGGCAAGCGTTACAGCCAGTGCGAGGACAGTCAGTTTACGACTGTTATTAAGGCAATTTTTGTCAGGAGACATAATTGACGGGTGCTCCATCATAGTAGTCTGTGCCTGCCCGTTGGCAAGCGTTGCTATAATATGTCGTGTCGACGCCATTGAGGCTGCCAAACGCGTCACAATTCTGGCCCAAAAATGGCTCTGGCGGCCCGATTAACAGGCGGCATTGTCCGCTATGTTATTCAATAAAGTCAAAAATTTAGGTTCAATTTGTAGCAATTTACACGAGTTTCGGCAAAGGCAGATGGCAAAACTGAAAATACTGGAATTTCCCGACCCGCGGCTGCGAAAAAAGGCGCTGCCGGTCGAAGTAGTGGACGATGCTCTGCGACGCCTCATCGAGGACATGTTTGAAACGATGTATGACGCACCGGGCATTGGCCTGGCTGCCACCCAGGTGGATGTTCATCGACGCCTGCTGGTCGCTGACGTCTCGTCTGAGAAGGACGCTCCGATCGCACTTATCAATCCGGAGATCCTGCAGAAAGACGGCGCCGCGTTTACAGAAGAAGGCTGCCTTTCCGTTCCCGGCTATTTCGAGGAGGTCGAACGGGCCGAACACGTCCGCGTGCGCTACCTGGACCGTGACGGCAAGGCATGCGAGGAGGATTTCGAAGGATTGCTTGCCGTTTGCGTGCAGCATGAAATTGATCACCTTGATGGCAAGCTCTTTGTCGACTACCTGTCAGAGGCAAAACGACAGCGAATTCGCAAACGCCTGGAAAAAGACCGCCGCAATCAACGCGAAACAACAGCTGCGGTACTCTGAAAGTTCTCTGTCAGCGCACCTGACCCTCAGGAAGACTCATGAACGCTGCAAAACTCCTGTTTGCCGGTACTCCGGAGTTCGCGCTGGCTTCTCTGAGCGCGCTATTTAATGGTGGGCATGCACCCGCTGTTGTTCTGACACAGCCCGACCGGCCAGCTGGGCGCGGCAAAAAAATAACACCGGGTCCGGTCAAAAAATTTGCGCTGCAACATTCCCTGCCCGTGTTACAACCAACCAGCCTGAAGGATCCGGATGTCGTTGCGCAGATCGCCGCAGAAAGACCAGATTTGATTGTTGTTGCTGCGTACGGTTTGATTCTGCCGCAGGCAGTGCTCGACATTCCGACCAGGGGTTGTCTTAACGTGCACGCGTCACTGTTGCCGCGATGGCGCGGTGCCGCACCGATTCAGCAGGCAATCCTCAATGGCGACAAAGAAACCGGAATAAGCCTGATGGAAATGCAGGCCGGTCTCGATACCGGTCCGGTTTACGTGAGCAGCAGTACTCCGATCGGCGACGCCGAAAGCGCACAGGAATTGCATGATCGGCTGGCGATTCTCGGTGGCCAACTACTATTGACGCACCTCCCCGATATTCTTGCCGGCACGCTTGTTGCGCAGCCACAGGAGGAGCGCTTTGCGAGTTATGCAGGCAAAATCCGGAAGCGCGACGCGAGTATTATGTGGGGCCACTCTGCAGCAGAAATATCAAGAAAAATAAGGGCTTATAACCCAGTCCCTGGTGCGAACTTCGACTTCGGCGGCGAGGTTGTGAAGTGCTTCAGCGCGCAACCACTGGCGCTGGAGGGGGCACCTGCCGGCATGGTAATAGCGGCCGGGAAAGAAGGTATAGACGTCGCCTGCGGTGAGGGCGTTCTGCGTATGACCGAATTGCAGCGCCCTGGTCGGCGGCGTATTAACGCCGGCGAATTCGCAGCGCAGACCAGCCCTGTCGGCAAACGTCTCGGCTGGCTGTCATGACTGATGCGAAATCGGGAGCGCGCCTGCGTGCCGAAGCCGCACGCCTGACCGATGCCGTGGTTACAGGGGGGCGTTCGCTGGACGCGGTACTTGCAGAGCTGGACGAGCGAATCAAAGTCGACGACCGGCCGCTTGTCAGAATGTTGTGCTACGGAGTTTTGCGCAATCACTATCGCCTGCGGGAGCAGTTGCGGGCTTTGCTGGATCGTCCGCTCAAGGCACGCGACAGCGTTATCGAGTCCCTGCTGGTCATCGGTTTCTATCAGCTTAGCGACACGCGCGTGCCCGACCATGCTGCTGTGTCGATGACGGTCGAGGCCGCCAGGATCTTGCGCAGGCCGAAGTTCGCCGGTCTTATCAACGCGGTTCTGCGTAATTTTGTACGACAGAAAATTGCTGACGGTGAAGCGGCGAGTGACGAATCGCGTTTCAATCATCCGCAATGGTTGATCGCGCAAATCAGACAGGACTGGCCGCAACACTGGCAACAAATACTTGCAGCAAACAACGATCGTGCACCGATGTGGCTGCGCGTGAACAAACGTTCGATAAGTCCCGACGACTATGTTGTGCAACACGAGCTTGCCGGCGAGCGGCTGTCCGGATTTGAGCAGGCACTGCGTTTGACCGCTCCATTGCCAGTCGACACATTGCCGGGATTCGCGGACGGCGTCGTCTCCGTGCAGGATGCAGCGGCACAAATTGCAGCGCCGTGGCTGTTGCAGCATGGTGGTGGTGACATCCTGGACGCTTGCGCCGCGCCCGGTGGAAAAAGCGGGCATTTGCTGGAGTTAATGCCGCAGGACTCAGCTCTGACCGCCATTGATCAGGATGCCGACAGATTGCGTAGCGTCCACGAAAACCTGGATAGACTCGGCCTCGCTGCAACCGTAATGACTGCAGATGCATCAAATCCTAAAGAGTGGTGTGAAGGCAGGCGCTACGATCGCATACTGCTTGACGCCCCCTGTTCTGCCAGCGGGGTCATCAGGCGCCATCCGGACATCAAATTAAATCGTCGTAAGGCAGATATCGGTGCGCTGGCGAAACGGCAAAGCACAATGCTGCAGGCCTTGTGGACGATTCTTAAGCCCGGCGGGCGGCTTCTGTATGTCACCTGCTCGGTCCTGGCTGAGGAAAATGACGCCGTCATCGGTGATTTTCTGGCCAAAAACAAAGATGCGAGTGAAGAACGTTTGTTGCAAAATAACAACATTCGCGATTTAATGATTGAAAAACCACAGGGGTTCCAGGTTCTGCCGGGAACAGCAGGCCTTGATGGATTTTATTTCGCATGCCTTGATAAGGCGTCCTGACGAAGAAATGACAGGCAAGAAGGTAAATCGACTAAGCAAGTTTGCCCAGGCAGCCCTGGCCATGCTGCTGCTGCATGCCCCTTTGTTCGCCCAGGTGACGCCGCAGGATGAATTGCCGCGGCAGGGTTTCTTCGATGTGCGTTCTGCTACCACGGTTCTGAATGCCGGGGTCCATGAGCTGGAGGCGCGACTGCAGCTGATTTTGAGCCAGGACGCGCTCGATGCCCTGAACAGCGGCGTGCCGCTGACCATTGAACTCAATTTCGAAGTAATACGTGTTCGCGGGCTGTGGATAGATGCACTTGAGGCCTCCCTCACCGTTACCTACGAACTTGAGTATCGCCCGTTAAGCCAGCGTTACATTGTCCGCAATCTGAACAGTGGTGATCAGGACTCTTTCGCCACGCTTTATTCCGCACTAAACAATCTTGGCCGGATCCAGGGTCTGCCGGTGATCGATGATGCATTGTTGGAGCCTGATGGTCGTTATCGTATGCGCCTCAGAGCCCTGTTGAGTACCCGCCAATATCCGGCGGCGCTCAGAATTCTTTTCTTCTGGAGAAGCCAGTGGCAACTGGCGAGTAAGTGGTTCGAATGGATTCTAGAAAGATAAAGCGAGCAGCAATCGCGACGATAGGCGTAATCGGCGTCGGCCTTGCGCTGGTCGCGTTGTTCCTGCTGAGTCGTACGCCGCAAAACTCCGATGACTTCGAGTCTCTGCACATCATAATCCTGCTGATCAACATAGCCGGTGTCGTCGTCCTGTTCGCTCTGACCGTCGGCAATCTTGCGCGGCTGTTGCGCGACTACCGCAATCACGTGCCAGGCTCAAAACTCAAGGCACGCATGGTCGGCATGTTTGTGGGGCTCGCAGTATTGCCGCTGCTGGTCGTTTTCTATTTTTCCATCCAGTTCATTAACCGCGGCATCGATACGTGGTTCAACGTAGAGGTCGAAGCCGGCCTCGACGATGCATTGGCACTGAGCCAGGCAGCGCTGGAAGGTCAAATGCGCGATCGCCTTGCGTCTACCATTCAGCTTGGCGAGAAACTCGAAAATGTTAGCTCGCGCGAGCTCATTTTCGAACTCAGCATGTTGCGGCGCCAGAGCGGCGCCAGCGAGATATCGATCTATGGCCGCAACAGCCAGATCCTGGCGACCAGCTCCGATCAGTCTGCCGGCAGTTTGCCGAAGCCATTGCGGGATGAGGTGATTCTGCAGATTCGTCAGAACAGGCCGTTCGTCAGCCTCGATCCGCTGGAACGCGGCAACTATGAAATTCGTACCGCCGTACTTTTTGGGAACGTGAATCGTCCTGATCTTGCGGGCGTAGTGCAGGCGCATTTTCCGGTGTCCGAACGCATTGGCTCAATGGTGAACAGCGTTGATTCGTCCTACGCCGACTACAAACGTGCGACTTACCTGCGCGAACCGCTTAAACGAAATTTCACGCTGACACTTACAGTTGTGTTCATGGTCTCGCTGCTGGGTTCAATTTACGGCGCATTTCTGGTGTCGCGGCGGCTTGTTGCGCCGATTCAGGACCTGGTGGCGGGCACGCGCGCCGTTGCCGAGGGCGATTTCGATACGCGCCTGCCGACGCCATCGCGCGATGAGATCGGCTTCCTGGTGAGTTCGTTCAACGATATGACACAGCGCTTGTCGTCTGCGCGCCGCGAGGCAAGCCTCAGCGAAGCGCTCGTTGAGGCGGAACGCGCCAACCTTGAGGTCATCCTGGCGCGGCTTTCAACAGGTGTTGTGGCGCTCGAATCCGATTTACGCATTCGTACAGCCAACCAGGCATCAGGCGCGATTCTCAATGTCGACCTGGAAAATCGTATCGGCGAATACCTGCCGGTAGTTGCAGAGGGCCAGCCGTTACTCCAGCAATTTGTCGACGTCGCACGGGTGCATCTGAATGCCGACGAGACTGAGTGGCGCGAGCAAATCGTATTGCGTGGTGAAGTTGGTCGAAGAGTCCTGACCTGTGCATGTACGGCGTTGCCTGGTGATGACGACCATGCTGCCGGGTTGGTAGTCGTGTTCGACGACATTACTGCTTTGCTTCAGGCTCAGCGCGATGCTGCCTGGGGCGAGGTTGCACGTCGGTTGGCGCACGAGATCAAGAATCCGCTAACGCCGATTCAACTATCCGCGGAACGCATGCGACGAAAGTATTTGCACACATTGCCCGAAGAAGAGGCACAAGTTCTTGATCGCGCGACGCATACGATTGTGCAACAGGTCGAAGCAATGAAGGAAATGGTCAATGCATTCAGCGACTACGCACGCGCACCGGACATTGATCTAAATCAATTCAGCATCGACAAGCTGGTGCACGAGGTTGTCGATCTTTACCGGGCCCAGGAAAGCGGCATAACCATCGCTTTGAAAACGGACTCGGATCTGCCAGCCGTTGAAGCCGACGTTGGTCGCGTGCGCCAGATGTTGCACAACCTTGTTCGCAATGCAATCGAAGCGCTTGAGACAGCTACCGATGGTCGCATCGAAGTCAGCGTCAGCGCATCAGAGGTACACGATGTTAAAGTTGTTGAGATCGTCGTATCAGACAATGGCCCTGGCTTCCAGACGAGTTCTGTGGACGAGGTGTTTGACCCGTATGTTACGACCAAACCGAAAGGCACCGGACTGGGTCTTGCGATCGTCAAAAAACTAGTGGAAGAGCATGCCGGGACGATCGAAGCCGAAAATCTTGAAGAGGGTGGGGCAGTGATTCGAATTCAATTACCGATAGATGATGCAGCGCGTGAGAAAATGCTTGCGAAACTGCCTGGTCGTGTTGAACAACGGAGGGAGAGAGCATGAGCACATCACACGTGCTGGTCGTTGATGACGAGGCGGATATTCGCGCGCTGATTGACGAAATTTTGTCTGAAGAGGGATACCAGGTCACGGTGGCCGGTGATGCATCAGAGGCACGCAGTGCACGTGAAGAGGATAATTTTGATCTCGTTCTGCTCGATATCTGGATGCCCGACACAGATGGCATAAGTTTGTTGCGGGAGTGGTCCGAGCCTGGCGACCTGGATTGCCCCGTCGTCATGATGTCTGGACACGGCACCGTTGACACCGCGGTAGAAGCAACCCGTCTCGGCGCATTCGACTTTGTCGAAAAACCGTTATCGCTTGCGAAACTGCTGCGTACCGTAGAACGGGCCATCGATGCGTCCAAAAAGCAACCAGGATCGGTGCGCAGCCTGCTGCCGTCACTGTTAACGCCGGTTGGTCGTAGCCCGCTAATAAAGGGCCTGCGGGAGAAGGTTCAGCAATACGCGAATCACACATCTCCGGTGCTGTTGAGTGGAGAACCCGGTACTGGTCGGGGTGCATTTGCACGTTACATTCACGGCATGAGCTCGCGTGCCGACGCGCCGCTGGTCAGTTTACTTGCGGCATCGATCACGGACGGCAACACGGAATCCCAGATACTTGGCAGCGAGGAAGGTGGCAACGTGCACGCCGGCTATTTTGAGCGTGCCAATAACGGTACCCTTATTATTGATGAGCTTTCCGATCTCACCGATAAGGCGCAGAAATTGATTCTCGGCGTGCTTGAAAGAGGAGAATTCGTGCGTGTCGGTGGTAGAGAACCGATCCGTTTGCAGGCCAGGATTCTGGCGACGATTAAGGCGGACTACGAGGCCCTGATCGAAACCGGCAAACTGCGTCGTGAACTTATTTCTAATCTCAACACGCTGACCCTGCGCGTGCCGCCACTGCGGGAGTACGCAGAGGACGTGCCGGAACTGCTGAACTACTATGTCGACAAGCTGGTCGATGCCGAGGCACTGACATTCCGCCGTTTCAGTGTTGCGGCGCAAAACAGGTTGCGAAACTATCCATGGCCGGACAACGTTCGAGAATTGAAAAACCTGGTTCGGCGACTGCTGATCACAGGGGCTGACGAAGAAATTTCCCTGGACGAAGTAGAGAACGAGATCAGTGCGGCGTCGGAGGCGGGCGAACCACTGGTGAAGCAGGATTTGCTGTCACTACCGTTACGTGAAGCGCGCGAACAATTCGAGCGTGCCTACCTGCAGCAGCAACTGGTGCTATGCGACGGCAAGGTAGGCAAACTGGCGCAACGCGTTGGCATGGAGCGCACGCACCTGTACCGCAAGCTCAGGTCACTGGGCGTCGACTTTCGTTCCGTAGGCTCGGACGACGAAAATTAGTTGAGTGCCTTGTCCAGCATTGCCACCAGCTCATCACGGGAATAGGTGAATTGCTGTTTTTCGTTTAGCTGCACAAGCTCCATAAGCGCCTTGCTGATGGTTATATTTGCCTCGTTTTCGTTTGGCACAACCATGTAGCGTCGCTGCGGATTATCGTCGAACAAAAAATGCATGAATGCGGCCGATACTTCGTCCGGTTCTTTGTACTGAGACCGGCTGCCATCGCCTTGTGTACGAGCTGTCATTTCTTCAGTAAACAAGGACCCTGCGGAATTATATTTGCTCCGCTGCATACGGGACTCGCCAATGGCCGAATTGTAGTTACCCGGCTCAACCACGCTCACTGCAACAGCAAATTTCTCCATCTCGACCGCGAGCGAGTCGGTATATCCTTCTATGGCATGTTTGCTCATGGCATAAGGACCCAGCAACGGTCTGGACAGGATTCCCGAAATTGATCCGGTCGTCGTAATTCGACCCTTGCTTTCTATTATCAACGGCGCGAAGGCCCTGGTGACCCGGTAGGGACCAAACAAATTGACGTTCATTTGAAATTGCATGTCATCCTCGCTGACTTCGATCATCGGTGCGACCACTGCAACCCCGGCATTGTTCACCAGTCCATATAATCCTCGACCTTCATTGGTGATCAATTCAACCGCAGCATCAATGTCACCTTGTTTCGTAACATCGAGGCGCACGGCCATGACGTTGTCGATCGAATTGAGTTCATCCATGTCGGATTGTTTTCGTGCACCTGCGTAAACGAAGTGACCTTCGGCTGCGAGCGTCTCCGCGAGATTCCTGCCGATGCCGGTGGTGGCACCGGTAACGAGAATTGCCTTTTGTTCCTGATTCTGTGCATAAGTCGGCGCGACTGACAAAAGCAGGCAAGCCAACGCCATAATAGCGATCGCGTTCTGTTTCATTTTTATATCCAGGTTAGTTGGAGTTGTTTTCTTGCTTGTTCCGGTTGACCCAGAAGTCGGCATTCTTGATACCAAGGGCCTCCGGATCGAAGGTGTATTTTTCGACGCCGGCCTTGCGCTGTGCTTCATAATCTTTAAGGGCTTTCAGTGCCGGACTACCCATGAAGAACAGAATCAGAATGGCCATGATGTTGAACCAGGCCATCAATCCGACACCGATGTCTCCAAGGCCCCAGGCAACACTGGCGGTCCTTATGCAACCGTAAAATACGGACACGATCATCACAATCTTCAGGAGCAACATTTCACCCGGAAATCTGAAGTAGCGTCGCAGGTACGCAATGTTGGTTTCCGCAATATAGTAGTAGGCAAGAATTGTCGTAAACGCGAAGAAGAACAAAGTGACAGCGACAAACGGTTTGCCAACGCCGGGCATCATGCTGTCAACGGCCAGTTGCGTAAACGCCGGACTTTCAGGATCGGTGCCAATTGGCAGGTTCTGAATGATAAAGTCTTCACCACCGTGGACGTTGTAGGCACCGGTGATCAGGATCATAAACGCCGTCGCCGAACACACAAACAGCGTGTCCACATAGACAGAGAACGATTGCACAAGTCCTTGTTGCGCCGGATGTTCCACTTCGGCGGCGGCGGCAGCATGGGGACCGGTACCCTGGCCGGCTTCATTCGAATACACACCGCGCTTAACGCCCCAGCCGATTGCTGCACCAACACCCGCCATCGGTGTAAACGCATCGCCGATGATCATGCCAAAAACGCGCGGCAACTCAGTGATGTTCAAAAGAATAATGCCGACAGCAGCCAGAATGTATGCCAGCGCCATAAACGGCACAACGATCTGCGTAACGTGGGCAATTCGCTTAACGCCGCCGAAAATAATGAAGCCGAAAACAATGACGATGCCTATGGCGGTTGTGATCTTTGTTGAGCCCAATTCGCCGAAAGGTGTGTTGACCATTTCACCCGCACCCAGTGCGACTTCAGCTGCACTGCTAATGCTGTTTGCCTGGACGCCTGGTAAAAGAAATCCGGTGGCCATAATGGTGACCAGCGCAAACATCCACGCGTACCATTTCTGTCCCATCGCCTTTTCGATGTAAAACGCAGGTCCGCCACGGTACTGACCCTCGTCTTCTTCCTTGTATATCTGTCCCAAAGCAGCTTCGATGTAGGCTGTGGATGCGCCAAGAAAGGCGACGACCCACATCCAGAAAACCGCGCCAGGTCCGCCAAAGCCGATGGCCGCAGCGACGCCGGCAATGTTGCCGGTGCCGACCCGCCCTGACAGTGATACAGCCAGCGCCTGAAATGATGAAATGCCCTTCTCGGATTCCTTACTGGAGAACAGCAGGTGAATCATTTCGCGGAACAGGCGAACCTGCACAAAGCGAGTAAGAATCGAAAAGAATAAGCCGGCGCCGAGGCACAGGTAAATCAGAGCAGGGCTCCAGACCCAGGCATTTACTGTTGAGACGAATTCTTGCATTGGGGCGTCCTGTGAGCTTGTTGTTATTGGTCTTCAGGCCAACGAATACTACAGGATTCCACCTGTGCCTGATGCACCGCTACGTTTGCAGCCACTGTGCGAGCGTTACACCGATGAAGCTGCCAATCGCGTAGCCAAATGAGCCAGCCAGAATTCCGGGTATCAGCAGATCAGGCCAGCCCTTTGCCGAAGCCAGTGCTGGCGCGCTGGACGGACCACCGATACAAACCGCGGAAGCCATCGCTATTTCCGCAAGATCGAGTCGGAACAGTAAGCCGATGCCGAACAGGATGACCAGGTGTACAGTCACAATCACCGTTGCAAAAACGAAATAAATAGGAGCTGTTTCGACCAGTTGCCAGATGTCAGCACTTGCGCCAACACTCGCGAGAAAAATGAACATAAGAACATTACCGGCCTCTCGATAACCCGACAGTTTCTCGACCTGTCCTGGCGCGAAGGTAGCAACGCACAAAGCGAGCGAGGTAATGACAAGAATCGCGAATTGCGGGTAGCCGGCCAGTTCTGCTAACAGGTTGCCGATCGCCGCGAGCAAGAAGGCCAGTGCCAGCGCGCTTAACAGCCCCGCGATTTTCAGATCCGGGATGACATGAACTTCCTGTTCCCCTGCCTCAAACTGGACGGCATTGTCCATGTGGTGCGTTGGATAGCGCTTTGCCATCCAGGCAATGCCCGGGATAAAAATAATCACGAGAAAATGCAGGTTGGTAATGACATTGTCGGCCGCAACTGCGGCTGCAAGCAGACTGCTGTCCTGCATGCCAGTGGCTTCGGCTACGGCTGCAAAATTCAGTCCGCCGCCGATATAGGTGCCGGTGAAAATTCCGGCGAGCTCTGCTTCGTTTGGTCCAAGGTCAAACAAAGACACCGCGACAATAGTTCCGGCGACGACGGAGGCGCTGCCGATAAGAAATGCAATGAGTGTTGGTCCTGATTCCTTAACGATGCGCCTAAGGTCTGCCTGAAACAATAACAGCGGAATGGCGATTGGAACGAGGTAGTCCCAGACGACGTCGTAAGCGGGTGCGCTGGTTGGAATGATGCGTAGATTGGCGAGCACAATTGCTGCGGTGATAAGCAACATGACACCGGAGTATTTTCGCCCCCAGGGGTAGCGTTCGCACCAGAAGCCAAATGCGGCGAGACCAATAAGCACTGCCCATATTGCAAAATCCTGCTCCGGGCCAATTAATGGTAAAGACATCACTGTCTCCTGTGTATTGCCTATTCGATTATCGCCGCCCGTACCAGCCGATGAAGCATGTCGCGGTATTGGTCACCGGCGTGTGGCAGGTATTGCGACATCATTATTACGATCATTTCTTCCTGCGGGTCAATCCAGAATACAGTATTGGCCAGCCCGCCCCAGTGGTACTCGCCATTGCTCGCCGCATAGCCAACCTGCGTAGCGTCCGTCACGACGCCGAAGTTCAGGCCAAATCCCTCGCCAGGACGAAACGCAATATCGTCGCTCAGTCGATTAGTGGTCATCATGCTGACCGTCCTGGGCGACAGGTAGCGCTTGCCGTCCAGTTCTCCACCATTCAGTAGCATCTGGCAAAAACGCAGGTAGTCATCGCTCGTCGATATAAGCTGGCCGCCGCCGCTGAACGTGCCTGGCGCGCGATAGGCATTCGTCGCAAACGAACCCTCAAAGACTGCACGCTTGCCATCCTCATCATGGGTATAAACGTGTGCGAGCAGCTCTGCTTTCTTCGGCGGTACCCAGACTATGGTTTCGTCCATTTTCAACGGGTCGAAAATGCGTTCCTGTAAAAATTCGCCGACTTCCATGCCGGTGATTCTCTCGATCAGGTAAGCCTGAATATCGACGGAGACGCTGTAAACCCATCGTTTACCGGGCTGATACAGTAAAGGTATGCTCGCTACGGTCGCGAGATTCTGCGCCATCGTATTGTCGTAATTCAAAAGGTCCTTGTCGCGATATTGTGCATCAACCGCCGTGTCGCCGAAAATTCCGTAAGTGAAGCCGGCCGTGTGTTGCATCAGGTCGTGAATCGTCGGCTCCCGCTCGGGTTTTTCCAGGAGAACATTGCCCTCGTCATCTTCGCCGGCGTAAACCATCAGGTCCTTTAATTCCGGAAGGTGCTTCGATATAGGGTCAGCCAGTGAGTAGTAGCCTTCCTCGTAGAGCATCATCATGGCGACGCCCACAATGGGTTTAGTCATCGAAAAAATTCGAAACAGCGTGTCATCGCTAACGGGAACGTTCTCAGCAACTTTTGCCATGCCGAGGTTGTCGTGCATGACGACTTTGCCACGTCGGGCGACAAGCAACTGGTAGCCGCCACTACGTTCGTCGTCAACCAGGTCGGCAAAGTAGTTCCTGAATGCCTGCAGGCGCTCGGATGACATTCCAACGGATTCGGGTGAATACACCTTTAAGGAACCGCTGTAAGCAATCAGCGGTAAAAGGCAGACAAAAATTGAGACAAAAATGGTGACGAGATTATTTTTCATGCAATTTACCTTTGTGAACAGGCCGCAGGCTTATTCTTATTCAGCGGATTGCGCTTCGCGAGAAACAGGAACAATAGCACCGTCCTCGTCAAAGCGAATTCCGGGCGTACCGAAGTCCTCGTTGCTCAGGCGTCGCAGCAGTTTAAGGGCCCGGTTTTCGCGGTCAATTGTTGGACCGTCAGGGCGCAACTGTATTGTCGAATGAACACGGCCACCAATAAATTTTCCATTGCCATCAAGCGTTGCTACAAGAATGGGAGCAACACCTTTGTCACCCTCTACGCTGATTCCATAGTAGGTAGCGAAATTACCCAGGCTGTAAGCGATAAGCCGGTCTTTGTAAACTTCCATGCCACGAACGACATGTGGGCCATGGCCAACGACAAGGTCTGCGCCCGCATCTATCACCATTCGCGAAAAACGCACGACGTCGCCACGCATCTCGCCGAAATACTCTTCCTCCGCAAACGGCACATGCATGACATCACGCCCCTCGGCGCCGCCATGGAATGAAATAACGACGATGTCATGCTCGGCGGCGTATGCAGCGACAGTTTGCGCGGCAATGTCGTAATCGAGCAGCAGATTTGAATTCCTGGTGACTGCGTAGGCCATCACGGCAATGCGCAAACCATTGACCAGCACTGATGCAAAGTCGCCCTCCAGGCCGGAGTGATGCATGCCGGCTTCGGCGAGTGTTTGCATGCTGGCAAGCCGGCCTTCCTCACCAAAGTCGCGTGCGTGATTGTTGGCAAGGCTCATGACATCAAAGCCTGCAGCTTTGTAGTGCTGCACATATCGTGACGGAGAGCGAAACAGGTAGCAGGCATTTGGGTTGCTGCATTTCTTGCCCGGCTCACCGCCATCAACGAGTACACCTTCAAGATTTCCAAATGTCAGGTCGGCAGCAACAAGAATTGGCGTGACAGCCTGCAAAAAGCCGACACCATCGTCGTCCGGCAAATGATTCTCCGGATAATCGGTTCCCAGCATCATGTCGCCGACTGCCGCAATGCGAATGCTCAGGTTGGGAAGATCAGCTTCCCATTTTGTTTCAGGAGCTGTTTCAGGTGCTGCTTCAGGCTCGGTCGCCGGCGCTGCCTCAACGACCGGGGGTGCTTCCCGTGGCTGCGTAATGACGCTTTCCGCTGCTGGTGTGGTGACAGGACCTTCGCTGGCGCAGCCAGCCAGCATGATTGCGAGGCAAAAACAAAAAAAGGTTTTCGGCCCGTCTTTAGTTGCCGAGTCTGATTCTAAGGACATCAATATCCGCCTGCCGTAGTCGGTTTCGCAGGTAATTCAATTCATCAAGGTCATCCAGGGGACCGATTCGCACGCGATGATAGGTCTTGTCGTCAATCGTCACGCGTTGAATGCGTGATTCAATTCCCTGTAAGGCAATTTGCGCCCGTCGTCTATCGGCGTCGACATATTCCGCAAACGAACCGGCTTGCAGAACGTAGACGCCTGGCTGCAAAACTTCACTGGTGTCCGCGTCCGCTTTGACGTCCGCTTCGTGCTCGGGAATAACTACCTCAAAATTTGGCAGCATGTCGTAGAAGTCAAAGCGTCGGCCCGCGGATCCCTCTTCAGCGGAAGGCACAGCCACCGCAACCTCCACCGGTTGCTCCATTGTCTCAGCCATGCTGGCCGGCTGTTGTGCGGCCGGACGCAGCGCAAGGACCGGCTCGCGGTCTTTCATATAGATTGCAAAGGCGACAGACAAT
>JBLHLN010000005.1:0-21652 GCA_047620565.1 Woeseiaceae bacterium | reverse complement strand
CGCATTGTTGCGGCGGCTGAGGCTGAGGCAGTTGGTCTTGTCACCTCGGTCGAAGATGATCCGTTGCAGGCCGCCCAGGCGATCGCCGCGGAAATTGCGGGCAAGTCACCGGACGCGATCCGTGCGATGAAGGCGCTGATCAACGAATCCTGGGAGGGCGATGACGCTGTGGCATTGCGCCGGGAGGCGGAATTGCAGATCGGCGTGATGGCAGGCGACAACCAAAAAGAAGCAGTATTGGCCAATATGGAAAAAAGAACGCCCTCTTTTAGCGACCCAAAAGTGTGAAATTCGCTCCAATTCGCACTAAAATTAGCACTTGGTAAAGGGAACTTGCAGAGGCAAGAGATACTCTTAATCTGCAGAACCGGCATTTTCGCCGAAACGGAATAGAAGTTAGTGAAAACCAGGTTGGCACTTGTATCGGGCTTGCTCGCGGCGCTCTTGTGCGCCGGCGCATCAGCTCAAACATTCAAGACGTTTCCGGGCGACTTGCCGAATCAGCGGATCTTAAGAATTCAGGATCGGGTTGAGGAAATGTATGCCGCTGGCTCGTACGACCGCGCGCTACTCATCTATCAAAAAGAGCTGGCACCTAAGGGAGATAAATACGCCCAGTACATGGTCGGCTACATGCATCTGAATGCACAGGGAACCGAGAAAAATTCGCCTGAGGCGCTGGCCTGGTATCGGCTTGCGTCCGAACGTGGCGCAACCGTATTGCGCCAGGCACGGGACGAATTAACCGCCAGTTTGTCACCTGCTGAGCTTGCTGTAGCCAACGAAATTTTTGTCGATCTGTGGAAGTCCATCGGTGACAGCAGGCTGATCATGGACTTAATTCACCGTGACATGGAGATTTTGAAAGCTCGCACCGGCACACGAATTACCGGAACCGCAGGCAGCGCACCAATCGTGGTCTACCGTCCGTCTGGCGAACCAACCGGGCCGGATTTTTACCGCAATGTTCGCGTTCGTTTGCAGACTCGCCTGACCTATATTGAAACGAAAGTCGATATTACCGACTTCCCCATGGATGCGTCGTACGACGAAGTCCGTATTCTTGAAGAGCAGGTTCAGGAAGAACTCGCCGCGCTGGACCTGCCCTAGAGTCAATCGTCGCAGGGCTTTTGAACCTTAAGCCCGCGCATTAATATCTCAGGAAATTCTTCCTGAATTTGCTGCGCCATTTTTTGATTGCCATGGAACCATTTCGGGACCCAGTTGATTGAACCCATGATCGCATTGCCGGTCATGCGCACGTCACAGGGCGCAATGCTGCCGTCTTCAATACCATTGCCAAGGATATTTTCAAAACCAGCACTGTGGCGGCGCGAGACTTCAAGAATTTCGTTCCGATGAGATTTCCTGAGCGATGGAATTTCACTCATGATAGCGACCGGGCCTCGCTCGCCAACCATAATATCGACGTGGTACTTAATATAGAGATAGGCGTGCTCAAAACCATTATTACCATCTTCAACGCCGCGCTCCATCGCTTCACGACCCAGCTCGGCTGCTCGCAGGTAGCACTGGTAGACAAGCTCTTCCTTGTTCTTTACGTAATAATAAAGAGCAGCATCGGTTAACCCAAGGTGTCTCGACACATCTTTCAACGATGTTCCGCTAAAGCCCTTTTGGTTGAAGCAGCTCGCTGCTGCTTTCAGGATGCGGTGACGCTGCATTTCGAAGCGGGTTTCTTCCGCTGGTCTGGCCATATAGTGCCTCTAATCACCTATTGCGAGCTATTTTTCGAGCCAATTCACGCAAACGACTGAAGATCAATTCGCACCAACCGGCGTGCGCAACGACTACTGCAGGCGAATTGGGCCGTTTGCCCTTGTTTTATCTGCGAGAGTGCATTATTTTAATCTACATTAAAATTTTTGCAATGCCAGAAATCATTGATTTTCATAGAAATTAACCGTCGAAATGCGGAAATTTCGGGCGTAAAACGATCCGAGGATCACCCCCCATGAGCACTGTTGTCAGCGATCTGCCAGGCGCTCCCAGTAAGGCCGGCAAGACAGACATCCCACCACTTCGTTTCGTCACGGCCGCATCACTATTCGATGGCCACGATGCGGCGATCAATATTATGCGACGCCTGATCCAGGCACAGGGAGCCGAGGTAATTCACCTTGGCCACAACCGCAGCGTCGACGATATTGTTCGGGCAGCAATCCAGGAAGACGCCGATGGCATTGCTATCAGTTCCTACCAGGGTGGTCACAACGAGTTTTTTCGTTACATGGTAGACATGCTTAATGATCTGGGCGCGCCGCATATAAAAGTATTCGGCGGTGGCGGTGGAACGATTACTCCTGACGAAATCACTGCGCTAATGGACTACGGCGTTGAACGCATCTATCACCCGCATGATGGCATGGAGATGGGTCTTGAGGAGATGATCAAAGACCTCGTCTCGAGAACCGAGCGCGGTCGCAAGGCAACTGTACCGCTGGCGGATATGACCTCAGATCGACCAGTGGATATTGCGTCGACCGTGTCTGCAATTGAAGAAGGCTTGTTCAGCGGGCAAAAAATAGTCGGACTGCGAAAAGAATGGCAAATGAAAGCGCGTCATGTGCCGGTAATCGGCATTACGGGCACGGGTGGCGCCGGCAAGAGTAGTGTGACCGACGAAATTCTTAATCGTTTTCTTGGTTGCTATCCTGATATCCGCATTGCAGTTCTTGCTGTCGATCCAACACGACGGCGCACCGGTGGCGCATTGCTCGGTGATCGTATCCGCATGAACTCGCTGCGTTCCAAACGCGTTTACATGCGTTCGATTGCGACGCGCAGGCAACATCTCGCCACCAGTGAAATGCTGGGTGACCAGATAAATTATCTAAAGTCGCTGGGATTTGACCTGGTGATCGTCGAAACAGCAGGCATCGGTCAGAGTGACAGCGAAATTGTCGACATGGTCGACTTTTCTGTTTACGTCATGACCAGCGAGTATGGTGCGGCGAGCCAACTTGAAAAAATTGACATGCTCGATTTCGCCGATCTCATTGTGCTCAATAAATACGACAAGCGTGGCGCTGAAGATGCGTTGCGCGACATACGCAAGCAATGGAAACGAAATCACCTTAAGTTCCAGGAAGCGGATGAGGATACGCCGGTCTATCCGAGCATAGCGAGCCAGTTCAATGATCCGGGCATTAGCTGGATGTTCGCCGAGCTATGCCGCCGACTTGCGGAGAAACTTGAGCTCGACAAGGACAAGTGGTCCCCGGAAATCGATGTCATCGAAAAAGAGCCACGGGCAATGGCGGTCATACCCGGCAGCCGCATTCGCTATCTTGCAGAAATCAGCGAGCAGGGCAGGGACATTAACCTGTCCGTCGACAAGCAGGCCGAGGCAGCCAGTCAGTTACAGCACCTGCATGAGGCCCTTAAAGCCCTTGAAGACCCGGATTTGCCCAACGCTTTCGACGCCTATGGCGCCAACGCGCTTGCAGACAACAAGGACCGATCAATCCTGGTCTTGCGGCAGCGCTACCAGGAAGCCCTCAAAGAACTCAGTTCTGAAGCAATTCGATTGTTGCGTGAGTGGCCGGCGCGTCGAGATGCCGTACGCAGCGAGGAATACAGTTACCAGGTACGCGGCAAGGACGTCAGAGGAAAAAATTATCGGGAATCACTGAGCCATCAGATGATCCCGAAAATTGCAGCACCGAATTTCCGTGATTGGGGCCAGTTGCTGATTTTCCTGATGAAAGAAAGTCTTCCTGGCGCCTATCCGTATACAGGCGGTGTTTATCCGTATCGGCGTCTTGGAGAGGATCCGACCCGCATGTTCGCTGGTGAGGGCACACCGGAAAAAACCAATCGCCGGTTTCACTACCTGTCGCAGGGCCAGGAGGCTGCCAGACTATCGACCGCTTTTGATTCGGTTACGCTTTACGGCGAGAACCCGCACGAGCGGCCGGACATTTACGGCAAAGTCGGTAATTCGGGTGTTTCCATCGCGTCCGTTGACGATATGAAAAAACTGTATTCGGGCTTTGACCTGTGTGCGCCGACAACATCTGTGTCTATGACCATCAACGGTCCCGCGCCAATGATCCTGGCCTTTTTCATGAACACGGCAATCGATCAGCAGGTTGAGAAGCACCTGAAAGAAAATGGCGAGTGGGATGCAGCCAGTGAGAGAATCGGGAAATATTTCGCCGACAAGCCGCGACCGGAATACGTGGGAGATTTGCCCGATGGAAACGATGGTTTGGGACTGGCCCTACTGGGTGTTTCCGGCGATCAGTTGGTCTCGGCTGCAACCTACGAAGAAATTCGAAAGCGCACTGTTGCTGCAGTAAGAGGCACCGTCCAGGCAGATATTCTGAAGGAAGATCAGGCACAGAATACCTGTATTTTCTCCACCGAATTCGCAATGAAGATGATGGGCGATGTACAGCAGTACTTCATCGACAACAAAGTGCGAAATTACTACAGCGTGTCGATTAGCGGATATCACATCGCTGAAGCCGGTGCGAACCCGATCAGCCAGCTGGCGTTTACGCTATCCAACGGTTTCACTATCGTTGAGTACTACCTCGCGCGCGGCATGAACATTGACGAGTTTGCGCCAAATCTAAGTTTCTTCTTTTCCAATGGCATGGACCCGGAGTACACGGTGATTGGCCGGGTCGCGCGACGAATTTGGGCGCGCGCTATGCGCGAGCGATATGGCGCGAGTGCACGCAGCCAGATGCTCAAGTATCACATCCAGACCTCCGGTCGCAGCCTGCATGCTCAGGAAATCAGCTTTAACGACATTCGTACGACATTGCAGGCGCTGTATGCATTATTTGATAACTGCAACAGTTTGCATACGAACGCTTTCGATGAAGCCGTAACGACACCAACAGAACAGTCGGTGCGCCGTGCGGTCGCTATTCAAATGATCATATCGCGTGAACTCGGTCTGAACTATTGCGAAAACCCCTGGCAAGGTTCATTTGTGGTTGATGAACTCACCGACCTGGTTGAAGAGGCCGTATACAAAGAGTTCGACAGCATTTCCGAGCGCGGCGGCGTACTGGGCGCCATGGATACCATGTACCAGCGCGGCAAGATCCAGGATGAAAGTCTTTACTACGAAGCGCGTAAACACGATGGTTCGTATCCACTCATCGGCGTCAATACCTTCCTGCCAAAGGAAGGCCAGGAAGATGAGGTTCACGACCTCGAGTTGATCCGTTCCAATGAAGCCGAAAAACAGGATCAGATTCGTCACGTCAGGGACTTCCAGAACCAACATGCCGGCGAAGGAGCAGAAGCGCTGGCCCGACTGCAGGCGACGGCTCGCTTACGCGGCAATGTTTTTGAGGAACTAATGCACACGGTCAAGTCCAATTCCCTTGGACAGATATCGGCGGCGCTCTACGAAGTGGGCGGTGAATATCGCCGCAATATGTAATAAAAAAGTCATTTTTTTTAATATACTGTCTGCGGCGGGTAAACCAACAGGACAGTTTGTGCGTGAACGCTAAGTTAAAGTCGATTTATATTTTTCCGGCCATCGCGGTCAGTATCATTCTGCTGCTCGTGTCTGCGTTCATGGCAATTGCCGGCGGCTATGAACGAACCGCGTGGTTGGGAGCGGCTATTGCGGCCGTGCCGATCCCTCTATTGATAGCGCGACTAATGTTCGCTCCCGTAGAACGAACCAGCGAGAACCTGCCGTTGCTATTACTGCTTGCATCCTTTGGCGTGCTGGTAGCAGCATGGGAGCAATTCCTTGAGGGCACGTCCGGTTGGGGTCCGACCGCAATAGCGCTGTTCAGCATGGTACTGCTGATTGCTTATATTTTCTGGTATTCAAGGTTTGGCAGGGTAGAAAGTCATCAGCTCGCGGTTGGCAACAAGCTCCCGGAATTTGCACTGACGGATGTGCAGGGCGATGAATTCAGATCGCACAGCCTGATCGGCTCACCGGCGATACTATTATTCTATCGTGGTAACTGGTGTCCGCTGTGCATGGCGCAAATCAAAGAGATCGCTGCAAAGTACGAGGATATTGCAAAGATGGGCATCAATGTCACATTGATCAGTCCACAGCCCGATATACACAGCAGGAAGCTTGCCGCCCAGTACAATGTACCGTTCAAATTTCTTGTTGATCAAAATAATGTAGTGGCCGAATCACTGGGAATTGGCGTCAAACATGGCGTTCCTGTTGGCATGCCGGGCGGGTATTCTCCGAATACCGTATTACCGACGCTGATTGTGACCAATGAATCAGGCACAATTGTTTTTTCTGATCAGACAGACAATTATCGGGTCCGCCCGGACCCGGACCTGTTTCTGGCAATCTTGCGACGGTCCGGGCTGGTGAGTTCATGAGAAAAGATTTACCAAAAAGTTTTTTGGATAACCCTACTCTGTATGAGGGAACCTATCTTCAGTTCCTGGGATTCAAGCTGACTGCGTGGAAGGACGGATTCGCCCGGCTTGAAATGCCAGTACGGTCAGAGCATCGGAACACAGTGGGTTTTTTACATGGTGGCGTAATAGCGTCATTGCTGGATATCGCCGGGGCGGTCTCGGGAAGTTTCGGCATATCCCAGGAATTTGTCTCCGTAACGATCAATCTGAATTGCAATTACATGGCGCCGCACCAGGCAGAGACGGTCATTGCCGAAGGTGAATTAATAAGAGTGACCAAGACTCTGTTTTTCGCCCAGGCGAAATTGCTGGACCCTGAAAACAATCGATTGTGTGCGACTGCGACAGGCACCTATAAACGTCAGGAACGGCAATCCGAAGTGCCGGTCGGCTAAAAACAACAAGGGGATTCCCATGAACATGTTTGACCTGCAGGGCAAGACAGCCCTGGTCACGGGAGCGGGTACCGGTCTCGGCCGCCAGTTTGCCACCACGCTTGCGTCTGCCGGCGCGTCAGTCGCACTTGCCGCAAGGCGTCGCGAAAAACTCGACGAGACTCGCGACCTGATAAAAGAACAAGGCGGTTCAGCTATTTGCGTTGAACTCGATGTTACCGATCCGTTGTCCGTAACCAGCTGCGTTCGCGCTGTGGAGAGTGAGCTCGGCGTGCCGGATATACTTGTTAACAATGCCGGCGTTGCCGCACAAAACCTGGTTGTCGAAATGGAAGATAACGAGTGGGAATACGTGCTAAACACAAACGTCAACGGCGTCTTTAAAGTCGCTCGAGCGGTTGCGAAAGCCATGATCGAAGCCAAAAAGCCGGGCAGCATAATTAATCTCGCCTCTGTTCTCGGTTTCCGCAATGCACCAGCTCTTTCTCATTACGCGGCGAGCAAAGCCGCTGTAGTCAGCATGACGAAAAACTTTGCTCTTGAGTGGGTCTACTACGGAATTCGTGTGAACGCCATTGCCCCCGGATATTTCGAAACGGACATGAATACCGGCGTTATCCGATCTGAACGCGGCGCGGAACTGGTTAAGCGCATTCCAATGAAACGTATTGGTGAATTGCATGAACTCGATGGCGCGTTGCTGCTCCTGGCGTCCGATGCAGGTTCCTTCATGACCGGAAGTACCATCACTGTTGACGGCGGTCATCTGTGCAACTCGCTGTGATTGCATAATCTTCCCGAGCGACGCCTGATGGGACCTTTGAAGGGTTTTAAGATTGTCGAAATTGCTGGCATTGGTCCCGGTCAGTTCTGTGGCATGTTGCTCGCAGACATGGGAGCGCAGATCATTCGCGTTGATCGCCCATCAACCGTTGATCTGGGCATCGAGATGCCTGCGAAGTACAACCTCATGAACCGCAGTCGCGCGGCAATTGCCGTTGATCTCAAAACACCTGAAGGTGTCGAGCTTGTATTGCGTCTGTGCGACGACGCCGACGCGATTTTTGAGGGATATCGACCGGGCGTTATGGAGAGACTCGGTCTCGGGCCGCGCGAATGTCTGGCGCGAAACGAGAAACTGATCTACGGACGCGTGACCGGTTGGGGACAGGAGGGCCCGCTCGCTGACACTGTTGGTCACGATACCAATTACATTGCACTTTCAGGCGTTCTTGCTGCGATCGGCGACAAGAACACAAGTCCGCCAATACCACTGAACCTGATAGGCGACTTCGGCGGCGGTGGTGTTTATCTTGCGATGGGAATGCTCGCAGCAATGCTGGAGACCAGCAAATCGGGTAAAGGGCAGGTCGTCGATGCCGCCATGGTCGATGGCGTCGCGTCGATGATGACAATGTTTTACGGAATGTACGCGGGCGGCATGTGGAATGATGCTCGCCAAAGTAATCTATTGGACGGTGCCGCGCCATTTATGCATACCTATGAAACTAAAGATGGCAAATTCATTGCAGTATGTGCAATCGAAAAACGCTTCTATAAAGTCCTGATTGAGACGTTGGCAATTAGTGAGATTGATCTGACCGATCAATACAACCAGTCGAAATGGCCCGAGCACGAAAAAATTCTGGCAACACTGTTTCGCTCGAAATCGCGTGACGACTGGAGCGACATTTTTGAGGGAACGGATGCATGCTTTGCACCAGTCCTTTCATTGACCGAGGCACCTGAACATCCGCACAGTCAGGCGCGCAATTCTTACCTCAATGTCGACGGCATTCAACAACCTGCGCCAGCACCCAGATTTTCGAGAACGAAATCCGAGATTCAAAATTCGCCGACTGAAGTCGGCGAATTCGATCAGGAAGTACTCGCAGACTGGGGTTTGACCGACGCAGAAATCGCGACTTATCTACAAGCCGGTTCTGCGGCCTGAAACCATAGTCTGTTTATCGTCGGATGTGGGCGTGACAATCGCCATTTTTGCCTGCGATTCAGGACTTAAATACCACTGCACGGATCTCCGGGAAATGTAAAAAGGTCGGTTGTCTGGCTAGCACCGGACGGGTATACTCACTTGCTTGTTGACAGCAAGTATCTTTCGAATTCCTCTTATCTTGTTGTTTTTCTTTAGTTTAATAACTTTTCAGGTTAATCGATTTGTCCTCAAATCCACAAATTGTCGCCCAGAATGCGCAATCCCTAACGCAAGCCGAACGTACAGCGATTTCCGACAAGGCAATGCTCAATGCCGCTGTCGAGCTAATCCTGGAACGTGGTACTGACAAAACTACCCTGCAGGCGATTGGTGAGAAGGCAGGCTACAGCCGCGGTCTTGCGACTTATCGTTTTGGTTCCAAGGCGGGGTTATTCGATGAGGTTTGCAAAGCGATCTCAAGACGCTGGCTCGACTATCTTGAAGAAGACGTCGGCGAAAGGATCGGCATTGAAGCGATGTGTGCAGCGCTCGATTCATTTTTCCAGTTCGTCTCGGACTTTCCGCAGGAAGCCCGCGTTCTGCAGATTCTCTATTGTGGCGCTGGCAGCCCGAAATCCGAATATCGCCAAACATCCGTACTCATCCACCAACGGCAACAGGACGACGTTGCAGAATGGGTACGTGCAGGCCAGCACGCGGGCACTGTCAGGAATGATGCAGATCCAAAAAGTGTCGCGGCGCAGTACATCGCCTACATCTCCGGCATGACCTATCTCTGGTTGATCAATCCCGACGACATCAATGTCGGCAAAGCGAATGACGACATGATCGCCAATATCAAAACGACACTGGCACCGCGCGGCCAAGGAAACGGAAATGCCTGATTTCGATACCGTCAAATATGCAACCGATGACAATGTGGCGATTGTCACTATCAGTCGACCGGATGCAATGAATTCATTCAACGACGATCTGCGCCGGGATTTACATGCGGCACTTGAAATTGCGGCAAATGACCAATCCATTCGTGTCGTTATTTTGACAGGCGAGGGACGGACCTTTAGCGCTGGTGCAGATCTTAAGGATATTGACACCGGGCGCAGCATCGAAGAGATGTTGCAACAGGAATATCGCCCGGTGTTCGAGAGCATCGGCCGAATGGAAAAACCTGTGATTGCCGCGGTTGGCGGATCCGTTGCAGGTATTGGCATGTCGATAGCATTGGCATGCGATCTACTGATCATGGCGGACACAGCATTCATGCTCTCTCCATTCACGACGATTTCCCTGGTGCCGGATGGCGGACTAAATTGGTTGCTGGTCAACCAGATCGGCTATCGCCGTGCTTTTCAATTGAGCATCGAATCCGAACGCGTCGGTGCCGAGCGTTGCGTTGACCTTGGATTGGCGAATCGCACAGCACCGTCCGACTCGTTGATGAAAGAAACCATCGCCTGGGCGAAGGCGATCGCCGAACGTGCGCCATTGTCGATCGCCGCGACCAAGAAAGCGATGCGTCACGCGACAAGCGGCTCGTGGGCGAGCACCTTCGATGTCGAAGCTCCATTGCAAAAAATGCTGCGCCACAGCGAGGACAGCGCCGAGGGCGTTGCTGCATTCCTCGAGAAACGCAAACCCGAATTCAAGGGCAAGTAAAGTTTGCCGAATATCCTGCAGGACAGAATGATGAACAGAAAAATTTTTGATGAAGAACATGAGATGTTTCGCGACTCCGTGCGAAATTTCATGAAAAACGAAATTCAGCCGCACTGTGAAAAGTGGCACGAGCAAGGCATCGTCGATCGCGAGGCCTTTCTGAAGGCCGGCGAGCAAGGCTATTTGCTGATGTGGGCCGAAGAGAAATTCGGCGGAATCGGTGTACGTGACTTTCGCTATGAGCAGGTGCTTATTGAAGAAAACGCACACTACGGTGATGCAGGTTTCTTTATGACTCTGCACAATCGTCTGGTCGGCCCGTATATCGATGAACTTGGGACTGATGAGCAAAAAGCGCGCTGGTTGCCGAAGTGTATTTCCGGTGAACACATCCTCGCCGTTGGTATTACCGAGCCCGGCGCTGGTAGCGATGTTGCAGGAATTCGTACCAAGGCAGAAGACAAGGGCGACCACTGGCTACTGAATGGTTCCAAAACTTACATTTCAAATGGCATTCTTGCCGACCTGGTCGTCGTGGTGGCACGTACTGATCAGAGCAATCGGCATGGATTGAGCCTGTTCGTCGTCGAGCGCGGCATGGATGGCTTCGAGCGGGGCCGCAACCTGAAAAAGATGGGACTGAAGAGTCAGGACACCGCCGAATTATTTTTTAATAACGTCAAGGTGCCGAAAGAAAATCTGCTGGGCGAGGTAAACCAGGGTTTTTACCAGCTGATGCACTTCCTCGCCGAGGAGCGCTTGCTGGGTGCAGTCGGGTATCTTGCTGCGTCAGAGGCAGCCTTTAACATTACGATGGACTACATCAGGGAACGCAAAGCATTTGGCCAAACCATTGCCGATTTTCAGAATACGCGCTTTAAGATGGCGGATATGCGTATGCAGATTGATATTGCGCAAGCGTTTGTTGATCAATGTGTACTCGAGCACAACGAAGGAAAACTAAGCGCAAACGATGCCGCCAAGGCAAAATTATTCACCAGTGAATTGGAATGTCAGATTATGGACGACTGTGTGCAATTGCACGGTGGCGCTGGCTACATGGATGAGTATCCGATTTGCCGTATGTACGTCAATGCGAGAATCTCACGAATTTATGCTGGTAGTTCTGAAGTGATGCGTGAGATTATTGCACGCTCAATCGGTCTCGATCCACGCAAGAAAAAACCGAAACCCGTGAGCAAGGAACAGGCAGCCTGACTGCCCTAACCTGCAGTTAGATAATCGCGGCTGGAAGCCGCTCCCACGACATACGCGCTATCCTGTGGGAGCGGCTTCCAGCCGCGATAGTTATAATATCCCCATCCGTACTATCTGGAGTCGTCATGCAAGTTGCATTTGTTGGTTTGGGCGTCATGGGGTATCCAATGGCCGGATACCTCGTTAAGGCCGGGCATGAAGTTACTGTGTTTAATCGAACTGGTAGCAGGGCGGACGCGTGGAAAGATCAGTTTGGCGGCCGGTCGGCCGCGACCCCGGCCGAGGCGTCGGACGGGGCCGAGATTGTTTTTGCATGCGTCGGAAATGACGATGATGTTCGTGCCGTCATTTTGCAGGATGACGGCATTTTGCACGGCATCAGTAGCGGCAGCGTAATTGTTGATCACACAACAGCATCCGCAACCGTCGCGAGGGAAGTGTACGAAGCCGCGGCAGCGAAAGATGTTGGCTTTCTGGACGCACCACTATCGGGCGGGCAAGCGGGCGCCGAAAATGGCCAACTTACGATTATGATCGGCGGTGACCAGGCAGTGTATGAGCGCGCTCTGCCAATAATGGATTCCTACGCGAAAGCCTGCACCCTCATAGGCCCGGTTGGTTCAGGTCAGCTGGCGAAAATGGTCAATCAGATTTGCATCGCCGGAGTGGTACAGGGGCTGTCGGAGGGCCTGCATTTCGCAAAACGTGCCGGACTCGATCCGGCGAAAGTCATTGGCGCGATTTCGAAAGGTGCGGCGCAGTCCTGGCAAATGGAAAACCGCTGGGAAACCATGGTCAACGACGAATTTGACTTTGGTTTTGCTGTTGAGTGGATGCGTAAGGATCTGGCTATCGCGTTGGCCGAGGCAGAAAACAATGGATCCAATCTTGAGATGACAACTTTGGTTGACCGCTACTACGCAGAGGTGCAGGAACTCGGCGGTAATCGTTGGGATACGTCCAGCCTGATCGCCAGGTTGGAAAAATAATCCATTATTGTGGGAGCAGCTTCAAAAGTTGGAGCGGCCCCCAATGTGGGAGCGGCTTTAGCCGCGAATGGCCTGGTTCGGCGCATATATCGCTCGCCGGGGCGAGCTCCTACGAGACGATTCTACAAATTCAGTCCGACCAGGAGAAAATTTCAGCGCACATTTTGCGCTATAATCTGCGGCGTCACAGGGGTGGTCATTCAGACCTGAGATCCGTGGCGCGACTCGACAAACGTGCCAAGACGGAAACCCTTAGAACCTGATCCGGCTAATACCGGCGTAGGAAGAGGATTTCCATGTATCCAGCAGCAAGCCGCCGGCACAGAATTCGCGGCTGCCTCGCGTTCGTTGCCGCCTTGTTCATTACTCCACTTGCGGCCGCGCAGGACGTCATCGAAGAAATAATTGTTACGGCCGACTATCGGGGGCGGGCAGCTGCGGATATACCGGCAAGTATCACGATACTGGACGCCGAATTCATCCAAAGGACGGCAGTGCAGCATTTCGAAGAACTTCTCGGTGGCCTGGCAAACCTGAACTGGTCTGGCGATGGTCACCGTGCTCGCTACCTGCAAATACGTGGCGTCGGTGAATTGGCACAATACCAGGGTGCGCCTAATCCATCGGTCGGCTTCATGATTGACGACATTGACTTCAGCGGTATAGGAACCATTGCAACGCTGTTCGATATTGATCGCGTCGAAGTTCTGCGCGGTCCGCAGGGTACGCGCTACGGCGCAAATGCATTGGCCGGCCTGATCTACATGCAAAGCACCGATCCGGGCGACTCATTTGAAGGAAAACTGCAACTCACTGCAGCCGATGACGATGCGTTTGGCGGCGGAGTTGCTGTCGGCGGACCCATTGGAGACAAGGGTGCCGGTTATCGATTGAGTGCGCACCATTATCAGAGCAATGGATTCCGCAGCAATCCGTATCTCGGCCGGGACGATAGCAATGGCAGGAACGAAACTTCGTTGAGATCGCGATTTGTTTGGGGCGCCGGCGACAACTGGGATTTCAAATTGACCGGCATGTACAGCGACGTCGATGATGGCTATGACGCGTTCGCGATCGATAATAGTCTGACTGTTTTGTCGAACAGGCCCGGCAAGGATACGCAACAAAGTGCCGGGGCATCATTCAACATTGACTGGGATGGCAGCCGGATTCTTAGAATAACGTCAGTGTCGTCCGTGGCGGCGTCAGAAATTGACTTTTCATTCGACGCCGACTGGGGAAATGACGATGCCTGGGCGCCGGTACTTTACGACTACATTTCCCTGAATGACCGCGAACGAATGAGTCTGAATCGGGAGATTCGAATAATCTCGAAGGAAGCTGGCAGAATTTTTAGTGGCACAACGGATTGGCTTGTTGGTTTCTACATCAACCGACTGGATGAAGACCTGACAACCGCTAACCAGGGAGAATACTTTGATCCAGGATCCAATTTCGCAGATTCACTAGATGATCGGTTGGACAGCGAATTTGAAGCATTGAGTGCGGCATTGTTTGGTCAACTTGAATTCGGCGTTGGCGATGCCGGTAAAATGACACTCGGTGTACGAGTCGAGCGGCGCGAAGTTGACTATACGGACACGAGCGGTCTCGATCTTGGCCCGGGTGAGAATATGGTCGGTGGCGAGATATCGTACATGCACCGCTTCAGCGACGATCTCAGTACTTTTGCAACAATTTCACGTGGCTACAAAGGAGGCGGCTTCAATCCTGGGTTCGTACCACCCGGAAGGCGCGAATTCGACCAGGAATCAATGTGGAATTATGAGATCGGCATGAAATCCAGTCTCGCCGATGACAGCCTGCAACTGAGTGCTTCGGTCTTTTACAATCAACGTAATAATCAACAGGTCGAAACTTCATTCCAGTTGAATCCCAACGATCCTGCCTCTTTCGTATTTTTTACCGATAACGCAGCAGAGGGGAGCTCCATCGGTTTTGAGGCCGATGTGCGCTGGTTGCTGAGTGACGAACTTAGTTTGTATGCCAACCTGGGATTACTCAACGCTGAATTCGACGATTTCGTTACGCCACAGGTTGATGCGAGTGGGCGCGACCAGGCCCACGCGCCGGGTTATACGTTTGCGGTTGGCGGCATGTATCAACACAGTTCTGGCTGGTTTGCGAAAATAGATGTAACCGGCAAAGACAAATTCTTCTTCGACGTTTCCCACGATCAGGTTTCAGAAGCGTATTCCGTCACGAACGCCAGGCTGGGTTTCGAAGCGGAGCGCTGGACCACACAATTGTGGCTGTCGAATGCATTCGACGAGCGATACGCAGTTCGCGGTTTCTTTTTCGGTAATGAACCACCGTTGTTTCTGCCCACGCTGTACATTCGCCAGGGCGATCCGCGCCAGATCGGCATAACCTTCGACTTCCATTTCTAGGATGCGGGCTGCGCGATGAGCGAAATTGGTGCGATTCTGCAGGGTCAGATGTCGGCGATGGCGGCGCCAGAGGTGATCGCGGTCCTGTTCGCCCTGTTCTACCTGGTGCTGGCAATTCGGCAAAACATCTGGTGCTGGTACTGCGCCGCAATCAGTACAGCATTCTTTGTTTATGTTTATTTTTCGGCCAACTTGTATATGGAATCCGTTTTAAACGTGTTCTATTTCGGCATGGCAATTTACGGGTGGTACAAGTGGCGACCCGTGTCGAGCGGAAAAAAGGAACTGCCCGTATCAGTGCTGTCCCGGCAAACACATGTTCTGGCCGTCGTATGTATTATGTTGATTTCCGCAACCAGCGGTTACTTCCTTTCGTCGTACACTGATGCAGCGTTTCCGTACATCGATTCGGCAACGACGTTTGCGGCGATTTGGGCAACCTATCTGGTCGCGCGAAAAGTATTGGAGAATTGGTGGTACTGGCTGCTTATTGATATAGCCTCTGTTTTTATCTATTGGTCGCGGGACCTCGAACTGACTTCAATATTGTTTGTCTTGTACGTCGCTCTTATACCCATCGGCCTGGTTAGCTGGACGCGTTCCTACCGTCTGGAGCAGGGCGCGACCGCAATGCCGGCGTGACTTCTGCATTGAACGCATTCGAGGCTCTCGCTTTGGTGCCCGGCTGGGATCCGGCAGCAACGGAGGTAGAGGAGTTGCAGGGCGGGCGCACAAATCGCACTTTCCTTGTCGTTTCAGGTGGCGAGCGCTGCGTGCTGCGATTGAACGCAACATCAACGGGTGCCTTTACTTTTGATCGAAAATGCGAGCTCTCAATTCTTGCGAGTGCGGGGGAGGCAGGACTGGCGCCAGCAACCGTGTATTCAGATATCGAAAACGGTGTCCTGATGACTGAGTATCTTCCGGATCCTGTTTGGACCGCGTCAGACCTGGAAGCAACGGAAAACATAGAAGCCCTCGCAGAACTGATACGACGTGTGCACGCCCTCCCGACATCCGGAATTAAGCTCGATCTCAATTTGTCGGCAGCACGGTACGAGGAATACCTGAAAAGACGGCATGGTTTACACGCTTACGCGTTGCGATGCAGAGAAGTGGTTGCCTCAGTTCCACAGAGTGACCACCTGGTTTGTTGCCACAACGATATAGTTGCCGAGAACGTCATCGCATCCCAACCATTGAAACTGATTGATTGGGAATACGCTGGTGACAATGATGCGTTTTTCGATCTTGCATCGGTTATTCGTTTTCACAACTTGCCACAGCATGTTTCCAGTTCATTACTTGACGCCTATACGGGTGGTGCGGACGGCGAATCGCAGGAGCGGCTGGCTGCGCAGGAAAGAGTTTTTGACGCAATTCAGTGGCTGTGGCTTGCAAGCATCCATCTAAATTCACCAAAGCACGACAACGCGGTCAGGCTGGAAGAATTGCAGCAAAGGATTGGATAATCGCGCGCGATTGCCCCAATGCTGTGGGAGCGCGCCCCAGCGCGCGATTGGTAACGCCTCTATCACCAACTATTGCGTAACTCACGCAGCTTCAGGAAAACGTCCTTTGGATCCGGGTTATCGCCAATTTCCGGATTGGTTTCCTGGAGTCTCGTAATGACCGACGGACTCTGCAGCCGAAAGAACGTATTAACTTCGCGCTCAGTAGCCAGTGTCGTTACCAGTGCGTTGTCAGGGTCCTGTTTCCCATATTGGGCAAGCATTGCCTCCGCAACAGAATTGTCTGGCTCGCGATCAAGCGTGAATCGCAGGTTGTTGGCCAGGTAATCATGGCCAGGGTAAATCAGAGTTTCATCGTCAAGGCCTTCAAGCTGTTCTGCAAAGGTTGAATACAATTCATTCGGGTGGCCGCCATTGTGGCAATTGCCGGCACCGGCATTAAACAGCGTATCGCCGCTAAACAGGGCAGGTTGATCGGTGTGAGATAAAACGCAGATGTGACTCATCGTGTGCCCGGGCGTATCGAGGCACTCGAGTTCAACCGTTGATCCAACTTTAACAATGTCACCCGCGTTGACGCCGCGATCCATCCCGGGAATTCGATCGCGGGCATTCTCGTGAGCGATTACAGATGCGCCAGTGGCGGTTACCATCGCCCGGTTGCCACCGGTGTGATCTCCGTGTTCGTGGGTGTTAAGTATCTGTGTGATCGTCCAGTCATTTTTCCTGGCAACACCAAGGCACTTGGTGAAATCGAGAGGATCGATTGCGATTGCAACCCCGGTTTCATCGCAGGCTATTAGATAGTTGAAATTTCTGTATGTGTTGCCGGTCCAGACTTGTTCAACTATCACTGCTTTGCTCTCTTTCTATGCTGCATGGATGTTCGCATTGTAATCCGTTCCAGGTTTGCGCGTACCGATCCAGGGGCCGGCAGAAGTTGAATGAGTCTAATTCTTTTCTTGCCTGGATAGCGATGTTCGCAGTTTCCAACGAACCGGGGCAAGTCCTTGATTCGCTTACAAAGGTCCTCACGCTATAAGGAGGCCGACGTGGTACAAACACAACAAACAATTTTCTCTACAATCCGATTGGGCCCGGAAGCGTTATGATTATTGACATCAAAGAATGATTCTGAGAACGTCGTGTCCTGAAATCAGTCTCCTTTCAACAACAGCAATTCCATTAAAGGGTTCTGACCAGTTTCGACGACACCTTCAGGTACGACATGGCGGGGGACACCAGAGCCACTAGTACTCGTGATGGTATAGCGGCTCCGTAAGGAGCCGCTTTTTATTGGCTGACTGATTCATCGTGCAACAGCTGCCAGATTCTTAGCGGTGTTGCCGGCATATCAATATGATCGATATCGCGCGCCGACAAAGCATCGGTGACGGCATTGATGTAGGCAGGCGCTGCACCGACCGTACCCGCTTCGCCGGCACCTTATATCGGCCATCGCCAGTAATAATCGCAAATTCTCGCTGCGCCGTATGGCTTGTCCTGTACCAAATTTCCCCACGCATATTGCTCCATGTAGTTGCGCCGTGAATATTGCATTATGCTCTGTTAGATTGTGCGCTCACAACTAACGCGAATGGTTCGCTGCGGACTGGTGACTAGCGACTCAACGAAGGGGAAACAATGACGCCTGAAAAACGTGCGGCCTACTGGCGCGCCAATTTGCGCCTGGTGCTTGGATGCCTCGTTGTCTGGTTTGTTTGTTCTTACGGTTTTGGCGTTCTTTTCGTCGATCAACTCAATGTCATCCGCTTTGCCGGCTTCCAGCTTGGATTCTGGTTTGCGCAACAGGGATCAATTTACATATTTGTCGCACTGATCTTCTTTTATGCCTGGCGCATGAACAAGATGGATCAAAAGTACGATGTGCATGAGGACTAAGAGAGCATGAGTCTTCAGGCATTGACCTACCTGGTCGTCGGCGCGAGTTTCGCCCTCTATATTGGTATTGCCTTCTGGGCGCGGGCCCACAACACCAGAGATTTCTACATTGCCGGCAAAGGTGTTTCGCCAATCGCAAATGGAATGGCGACCGCTGCCGACTGGATGAGCGCTGCGTCATTTATCTCGATGGCCGGGCTGATCGCGTTTCTCGGCTATGACGGATCCGTTTATCTGATGGGCTGGACCGGTGGCTATGTATTGCTTGCACTGTTTCTCGCGCCTTATCTGAGAAAATTCGGCAAGTTTACGGTTCCTGAATTCATCGCTGAGCGGTATTACTCGAAGACAGCCCGCATCGTTGCCGTAATTTGCCTGATCTTTGTGTCCTTTACTTATGTCGCGGGCCAGATGCGTGGTGTCGGCATTGTTTTCTCCCGGTTTCTCGAAGTTGAGGTGACGGTTGGCCTGATTATCGGTATGGGCATCGTATTTGTTTATGCCGTGCTGGGGGGCATGAAGGGCATTACATACACGCAAGTCGCACAATATTGTGTTTTGATCTTTGCTTACACGGTGCCTGCAGTTTTCATCGCGTTGCAAATTACAGACAACGCGATTCCGCAGTTAGCCTTCGGTAGTGAAGTCACGGGATCCGGCGTCAGCTTACTGGACAAACTTGACGATATCGTCACGTCACTCGGGTTCAATCAATTTACAAGCGGCTCCAAGAGTACGATCGATATTTTCTGCATCACCCTTGCACTAATGGTTGGTACCGCCGGACTACCCCATGTCATCGTCCGTTTCTTCACTGTTCCAAAAGTTCGCGACGCGCGTATCTCTGCGGGATATGCGCTTCTATTTATCGCCATCCTTTATACGACGGCGCCGGCAGTTGGCGCGATGGCCCGTTACAATCTTGTCAATACCATTCAGCCGGGTGCAGTAGGTGCCGTTGATGGTAATCTTTCCTACGAAGAGCGCCCCGAATGGATGCACACCTGGGAACAAACAGGTCTGGTTGTTTTCGATGACAAAAACGGCGATGGCAGGATTCAGTATTACAATGACGCCAATAGTGATTTTCGGACGACGGCAGAAAGCTATGGCTGGAACGGCAACGAGCTGACGGTTGATCGCGACATCATGGTGCTTGCCAATCCGGAAATCGCGGGCTTGCCGGACTGGGTCATAGCACTGGTCGCTGCAGGTGGTATTGCGGCAGCGTTGTCTACCGCGGCAGGGCTGTTACTTGTGATATCTGCTGCGGTTTCGCACGACCTGATCAAAGGAATTTTCCTGCCATCCATCTCCGAAAAGCAGGAATTGCTTGCTGGCAGGATAGCGGCTGCATTCGCGATTGTCATCGCGGGCTACCTGGGATTTGACCCGCCGGGTTGGGTCGCGCAAGTAGTCGCGTTCGCGTTCGGGCTCGCCGCCGCATCATTGTTCCCGGCAATTCTTCTCGGCATATTTTATAAGCGGGCGAACAAGCAAGGCGCGATAGCGGGAATGTTGACGGGCCTGATTTTTACCTACGGATACATCGAATATTTCAAAGGACTGTTCCTGAAATGGGCGGGGTCACCGTGGGGAGATAATGTTGCTGAGCACTGGTTGTTTGGTATTTCGCCGGAAGGCATTGGCGTTATCGGCATGCTCCTGAATTTTACGGTCGCCATTTCAGTGAGCCACATGACCGCGCCGCCACCAGAGCATATTCAGCACATGGTGGAGAACATAAGGGTTCCGCGCGCAATTGAAGAATGAGTCACGATCACAGTGAACATCAAGGTAATCTGAAGCGCGTTCAGATTGCACTTGTACTGACCGCCACGTTTATGATCGTCGAGGTCATCGGCGGCATATTGTCTGGCTCGCTCGCACTCCTTGCAGACGCTGGCCACATGCTGACGGACACTATGGCGCTTGCTCTTGCCGCTTTCGCATTTCGCATGAGTTCGCGGCCTGCCGACAAAAAGCGAAGTTTCGGTTATCAGCGCATACAAATTATTGCAGCATTCGTTAACGGCATAGGGCTTCTTGCCCTGGTCGGCTGGATCCTGTTTGAAGCGGTGACGCGGTTTCTTGATCCGCCGGACGTGATCGGCGAGACCATGCTCATCGTGGCGTCGGCAGGTTTGCTGGTAAATATTGTGTCATTCGTTGTCTTGCACGGCGGCGACCAGGAAAACCTGAATATTCGCGGCGCCGCTCTGCACGTCGCCGGGGACCTGCTCGGTTCTGTCGCTGCCATCATTGCTGCGATCGTTATTATTTCTTCCGGCTGGATGCCAATTGACCCAATACTTTCCGTCCTTGTGGCTGTGTTGATTCTGCGAAGTGCCTGGCAACTGGTAAGGCGGAGTGCACATATTCTGCTGGAAGGTGCCCCGGAGTGGCTAAACGTCAAAGACATGCAGGCAAGAATCGTTACAAAGGTGCCGGAAGTTGACAGTATTCACCATGTGCACGTTTGGGGTCTCACACCACAGGACCTGATGTTGACAATGCACGTGGTGTTCAGGGAATGCCCGGACGACGCAACACCACTGATTCGCAAAGTCAAAAATGTGTTAGCGGATGAATTTGGAATCAGTCATTCCACCATTGAAGCTGAGTCTGGCGACTGCGCCGACAAGTAGGAGCGCGCCCCAGCGCGCGATTTGATCAGTACCGCAGGAGCGCGCCGTGTCTTTCTTGCGTCTATCTGGCAGGTTGGCATGGCGATGCTATCCTCTTGCGCGCGATTTGAATCAGGTCTTAATGGCTTTCTGTCGGGTCATTGGAGCGGCTTTTTAGGAGCGGCGACGAGTTGTGGGAGCGGCGACGGATTGTGGGAGCGGCTTTGGCCGCGAATTGGATCAAGTTCTCTTAACTTTCTTTTTCGCGTTAGGCTTTGGTTTCCGTGATTGTTCGCGACGGAACGACTGCTACAGTAACGCGTGGATCATTTGCAAAAAAGGGATCGTAGTATTTTGACAATCGTTGATAAAATTCCGGTGACAGAATTCGATGAGAAGTTTCCGTGAAAGACTGCAACCAATGCGGCAAATGTTGCACTCTTTATGGCGGTGGCAACCTGGCCGTATCAGACGACGATATCGAAAAATGGGAAACCGACCGGCCTGATATCGCAAGCTATGTCCACGGCGGGAAAATCTGGATCAGTCCCGTTACTGGTGAGCAAATGCTGAGGTGTCCCTGGCTGCGGAAGCTACCGAAGCAAGACAAATATGCATGTCGTATTTAC
>JBLHLN010000004.1:0-22667 GCA_047620565.1 Woeseiaceae bacterium | reverse complement strand
GAGTCCAGTTCCTGCCGCAACCAGCGAACGCTGGCGTCAGCATCAACATTACCGAGATCCAGTACAGGCTCTTTGGTGGTAACCGGGCAATTGGCGCTAAGAGCACGAATCATTGCAACCTTGCCATTCTTCATCAACGCATAGATCTGCATGTGCTCAATGCCAGAGTATCCATCCTCAGACGGGCCGTAGCCGGTTCGGCGGCCGTCAAGATCACAACCTTCCCCGTATGCCCTGCCGCGCCTCCACTCGTAACAACACCAATCGGGCGCGTCTTCGATCGCGTCTACCTGCCATGTATGCCAGCCATCTTCGCTCAACTGCGACAGATCCGCGTGTGCCATTCCAGCTGCAAAACAGCCTGTAATCAGCAACATGGCCAGGTGCAACCACTGTGGCGTTCTATTTGAGAAAATCACCGGGTGCCCCCCAGCGTTTCATCAATAATCTCCATTGCCGCGTCACTGTCCATGATGACCAGCATCTCCAGCAAGTCACGCTTTTCTTCCGCATCCTGACTTTCCCTGAACAGCACGACCACGCCCTCGTCGTAGTCCGCGATCAGCATTCCCTCTAGGGCGGCTTCTCTGATGTCTTCGGAATCCGTGCCACGATAAATTTCCAGCAACGTCGCATTCACGTCCGGGCCACCAACGATGCCAAGCCCCTGGATAGCTTCTTCCTGGATTTCCGGGTTGGACGGGTCCAAAGCCATTGTGCGCAAGCTCTCGTAGTCGCCGGCAATGGCATACGCTTCTACCAGTATCCCGGAGTTGCCGACCGTTTCACGTAATTTGCGTAGCTCCTCAGTTGCCCCCATAGCGCCGAGAATTTCTACTGCGTGCTCAAACTCTTCCGCGTCCGTCGCTATGACCGCCACTTCGTACACGGCGTTGACGTCGTCGGCAATCATATAGGCCTCCAGGACGCTCTCCTTAACACCAACATCACCGACTCTGTAAACCTCTTTGAGTTCCGCCAGTGCATCTACGTCGCCGCCAATACCGACCATGCGAATCGCCTCTTCCTGCAGGCCACCACTGCTGGTTCTTGCAGTCTCAAGTAAAATTTTCTGCGCCTCGGGGCGATCGATCTGGCTCAGAATGAACAACGCGCGTTCTTTGACATCGTCACTGTGATCGCCTGCCAGGACTTTTTCTACGATTGGCAATGCGCGCTCTGGTGGAGCCGACATCAGAGCCTCGACGGCAGCAATCTTCAATTCTTCATTCGCGTCTTCTTCGTCAGTCTGCGCAAATGCCGTGGACATGCAGGACACTGCAACAAGAGCAACGAGCGATATAGATATTCTTGCCTGGGACTTCATGGTTACTGCCTCAATTAAATAGTCTGTGTTACTTCTGATGTGTCACGGGAAATTTTGGTTAGCATCACGTTAATTTCAAATGCCAGTTTCTCTCGCAACGCAGTAGCGTCTTCCGGCGACAGGTCTTCACTTGCAAGCCGCATCAAAACCGGTTCGAAAGCGCGCAGTACTCTCGCCAGTTCCGGCGAACTATTCATTGTAGCGGCGCGCACGAAAAATCGATTCTGTTCAATGAGTTGCAACGCAAGCAACGCGCGTTGCGAGTCGTCATCGACCGGCAGGCTGACAATCTCCCACTGACTTTCCTGCAGATGCAATTGCAGTCCGCGCGTAAACGATGCCGGAACAGCTTGCTTATTCAACGGTGGCAGATCTGCAATGGCATTCTCCGGGTTGAACTGGTCTGTTGCAGGAACAGAAAACCAGAAGCCGATGCCGATGCCAATTGCGAGCGCCGCGGTCACTGCTGCGCCCCAGAAAAACGACATAAAGTGAACAGGTGCTGGCTTTGCCGGGGATTCCACCTGGCGCTCTGCCAGCGCAGCCCGATCAATACTGTCGTGCCAGCGTTGCAGCATATGCGAGGGCACGACTGTTTCCTCAGTCTCGCGCCACTGTTCGAGCTGTCGCTTCAGATCCGCAAAGCGTGCAGCAAGAACAGCATCTTCCTGCAGCGCCTGTGCAACCTTCTGACGCTCGTGCTTACTCAGCCCGTCGTCATAGTAGTAAAGCGTCAATGTTTCTTCGTTAATCATCACGCACTCCGTCGATCGGCCATACGTACGCGCAGTTTTTTTACTCCACGAAAGATGGCCTGTTTTATGGTGTCGACACTCGTATCAAGTTCGGCAGCAATTTCTTTCAATCGCCACTGCTCCAGGTGCTTCAGCACAAAGCAAACTCGTTCTATTTCGCTAAGGTGCTGCAAGGCAGCGGACAGGTCCTTGTCCAGTTCTTCTTCAATCCGGGCTTTATCGGGGGTCGATGTTTCATCGATAATTTCCGTCTCCAGCGGCTCCCAGCGGCCAGGGCGGTTTTTTCTCAGTAATCCAAGCGCCGCGTTGACCGCAATGCGGTAAATCCAGGTATCAAGCCGTGCCGAACGCTCGTACTGATGTCGCTTGTTCCAGGCGTTCAGCAGAGCGTCCTGGACCGCGTCTTCGGCCATATCCCGGTTGCGCGTTATTCGCAGGCACGCAGCAAACCAGCGATCCGCGCCATTGCTGATCACTTCATGAAATTCCGCCTGGGTTGGAGCCCCGGCGCTTTCTGCTACTAGGCCCATAATTACTTGGATGCGTCGTTATATCGTTTGGTTAGCAGGTTGCGGCCCAAAAATCACCGCTACGATTTGGGGCACTGCCGCAGCAATAGGCGCGGGCTAGAGGTTGGTGTTGGCTGCCAGCATCGCCCTGACCTCGTCACCGGCAGTATCGGTCTCAATTTCGAGTTCGGCGACCCGCGCAGCCACGCGATCTTCCCTCAACAATGGCTTCAACCAGGCGATGTGCTGATAGTTGAAACGCCAGTTCATTTGCCTGCCCAGAGGCTGATTAAGGTCTTTAAGTACATAGTCAATCGCTGTATCCCGATCTCCCAGCATTAGCGATACATTTGCCATCGTGTAATCGTTGTCCCGCCAGCCAGGCACTGCCCGGTCGGCGAAACTCATCAGATGATTCAACAGCAGATTCGCGTGGTCGAACGATCCCATGCTGACGAGAGCCTGTATTAGTGATACCTGGATTACGATTTCATTGAAACCCGGCGGCACATAGTCGCCAGATGATATGCCCGGCTTCAGAGATTCGAAGAAATCGACAACGTCATTTGCTTTGCCTAGCTCGATCATGGAGCTTACATACCCGGTCACGGCAATGTTAAATGCGTTGCCGCGATTATCGACCTCGTCGCGAATGATGCCTTCCGCAAGAATGACCGAACGCTCGTAATTGTCAGCGCGAAGTTGACGTTCCAACTCAAGTCCACGTGTCCATGGTTCCTGCGGTGCCAGCGCCTGTGCCCGACGCAGCATCGCATCGCCCTCGTCCATGAGGCCTATTTGATAATAAAAACGCGAAATGCTTGCGGGCAACTCGTGATCTTGCGGATCCAGTGTCATTGCCCGCAAATACCACGAGATGCCGTCTGCAAACCGGTTCAGCGCAAATGAAGCATCACCAGCTGCAAACGTTGCCGCTGTCCATTCCGGCGAAATCTCACGTCCCTTTTTGAACGCCTCTAAAGCGTCTGCCGGCCGTTCCAATGGCCCAAGAAGAATACGTCCGCGCTGTAACTGAAGTCGTGCGGACAGCGGATCGACATCGAGTCCCTTGTCGATCCAGTCCAGCGATTCTTCGTTCCGATTAGCGACAACGGCGACATTGGCCATTGCGACATATAAATCCGGGTCATTGGGTGCGAGGTCGATGGCGCGCAATATGTCAGCTTCTGCCAACGCAGTCTGCTCCGATACCGGCCCGTACGCCTGAACCGCGTTGCGCCAGTCCCATGCAGCCAACAAACCCAGGGTTCGACCATTATTTGGTCGAAGTTCAAGTGCCTGATTCAGCAGAGGGCGAATCCTCGCTTCAGCCTCGTCGTTAGACAGCAAACCTGTTTCCGCCTGCAAACCGTAGGTAAACGCAAGCTCGACGGTTGCCTCGCAGAAATTCGGATCCAGCGACAAGGCTTCTTTGAACAGCCCTTCTGCAAGTGGCAACGACCCATAACTCGCGATGTTTTTTTGCTCCAGCGCCATCAGGAATTTTTCGTAGGCGCCCGCATTATTGGTCGCCAGGCTCACCGTATGCCCCGAATTCGCTACGGATGCACCTAACAGAGTCACCCGCAACGCACCGGCTACATTACTCGCAATTTCGTCCTGCACTGAGAAAATGTCGTCAAGATCCCGATCGAAAGTCTCGGACCACAGGTGAAATCCCGTTTCGACTTCGATGAGTTGTGCCGTAATTCTTACAGTGTTGGCGGACCGTTGCACACTGCCCTCGAGAACCGTCGCAACGCCGAGGCTTGCGCCAATTTCCCGAACATCGACGTCTTTGTCCTTGAACGCAAAAGATGATGTCCGCGCCGCGACCTTCAGGTCAGGCAACTGTGCGAGCATGTGTAGCAGCGTTTCCGTCAGCCCGTTGGAGAAATACTCGTTTTCGTCTTTGCCGCTCAAGTTGACGAATGGCAATACTGCGACGGAATCCAGTAACGGTCCCTCTGCGACAATCTCTGTCTCAGCCGGGTCCTGAAGATAGAACTTGTCGTAGAGCAACAAACCGACAGCAAAAATCAGTATTACGATGACAACGCGATCCAGCAGGCGTCCTGTCTGATCTGTAACGGACTGAGTTCGATCCACATCTTTTTCTTTCTTGATGCCGTCCGGGGTTATTTCAAAGACCCATGCAAGAATGATCGCGACCGGCAGACCGACTATCAGCAATGCAAGGATTGGGCGGCCCAGAGCCTCATCAATGTCGAACATTGGGAAAACGACATCGATAAACTGCAGCACCAGCCAGCCGAATACGAGGTAGGCGGCGCCAATCCGCAAGACGTTCCGTCGTTTGAGTTCCGCGATAAAGTCGCTCACCTGATGAAATCCCTATTGCTGCACATGCAAATATCTAATTTTATTGAAAATTTAATGGCCAGTCTATTCAGACTCCGGAACGGGGCCTAAGTGCCGAGGTGTATTAATTATCCCGCAAGTTCCTTGCGTGACTATACTTACACAGTCTTTGTATTGGGGTATGCATAACAATGAACAACAAAGCCCGGACAATTAGCCTACCAATTGGCCTGCTTGCCGTTTTGAGCATAATTTGCGGCAGTCTTTTCGCGCAGGATTCGAGAACCTATATCAACGCCCGATCTGCTTCTGACGAAGGCGTGCCACCGTTCAGCGGTGCGGTCATGGTCGGCGATATGCTGTACGTCTCCGGCTCCATTGGACTGGTTGATGGCAAGGTGCCGGACAACGCAACAGATGAAGCACGTGCGGTCATGGAAGCCGTCAAAGGCGCGGTGACCGAGGCCGGACTTACGATGGACGACATCATACAGGTGCAGGTTTACTGCTCGGACGTGTCCCATTACGGCGCATTTAACGAGGTCTATCGAACCTATTTCACCAAAGAATTCCCGGCACGGGCATTTCTTGGTTCGGGCACGTTGCTGTTCGATGCAAGATTCGAAGTTATGGCGATAGCGACGAAACGGTAAATTTCAGGCATTGGCGGATTTATCGCTCGCTGGGGCGAGCTCCCACGGTGCCAGGGCTCGTCTTTCGCCGGTAGAATTTTGTAGGAGCTCGCCCCGGCGAGCGATTCAACACCGGCGAGCGATTCCGCAAAAAAAAGGGCCCGCAAAGCGGGCCCTTTGTTTCTTCGCGTGAGCGAATGGACTTACATCATACCGCCCATTCCACCCATGCCGCCCATGCCACCCATATCAGGCATGGCAGGTGCATCGTCAGCCGGTGCGTCAGCAACCATTGCTTCGGTCGTCAACAGCAGTCCGGAGACGGATGCAGCGTTCTGCAGCGCGTAACGAGTCACTTTGGTCGGATCAAGAATTCCCATCTCAATCATGTCACCGTACTCGCCGGTCGCAGCGTTGTAACCGTAATCGCCTTTGCCCTGGGCAACAGCGTTCAGGACTACGCTTGGATCGCCGCCAGCATTTCTGACGATCTGACGCAGCGGTTCCTCAATTGCGCGACGAAGAATGCTGATTCCAACATTCTGATCGTCATTGTCGCCTTTGAGTTTAGCGATAGCAGAAACCGCACGAATAAGCGCGACGCCACCACCGGCAACCACACCCTCTTCCACTGCGGCACGAGTTGAGTGCAGTGCGTCTTCAACGCGAGCTTTCTTCTCTTTCATCTCAACTTCGGTTGCAGCACCAACCTTGATTACAGCAACACCGCCGGCGAGTTTCGCGACTCGTTCCTGCAGCTTTTCTTTGTCGTAATCAGAGCTTGAATCAGCAATTTCAGCGTTGATCTGCTCGACACGGCCTTTAATGTCCTCGCCTTGTCCGGCGCCATCAATAAGGGTCGTGTTTTCCTTGGTGATCTGGACCTTCTTGGCTTCGCCAAGATCTTCCAGTGTCGTCTTCTCGAGTGACAAACCAACCTCTTCAGAGATGACCTGGCCACCCGTCAGGATTGCGATGTCCTGCAACATGGCTTTGCGACGATCGCCGAAACCAGGTGCCTTAACAGCAGCAACCTTGACGATACCGCGGATGTTGTTAACCACCAGCGTCGCAAGGGCTTCGCCTTCAACATCCTCAGCGATGATCAATAACGGACGCCCGGATTTTGCAACACCCTCAAGAACCGGAAGCAGGTCGCGAATGTTCGAGATTTTCTTGTCGTACAACAGAACCATTGGATTATCGAGCTCTACACTCTGGCTGGCCTGGTCGTTGATGAAATACGGAGAAAGGTAACCGCGATCAAATTGCATGCCCTCGACAACGTCGAGTTCATTCTCAAGACCGGATCCTTCTTCAACCGTGATCACGCCTTCCTTGCCAACTTTCTGCATCGACTCGGAAATGATCTCACCGATTTCAGAATCGGAGTTGGCGCTGATTGAACCAACCTGTGCAATCGCCTTGTCATCTTCACAAGGTTTCGACAGGTTCTTCAGCTCAGCGACAATCGCAACTGTTGCTTTGTCGATGCCACGCTTCAGATCCATCGGGTTCATGCCAGCGGCAACCGATTTCAGACCCTCACGCAATACAGCTTGTGCAAGAACGGTAGCGGTCGTGGTGCCGTCACCGGCCACGTCAGATGTCTGGGAAGCAACTTCCTTAACCATCTGTGCGCCCATGTTCTCAAATTTGTCATCGAGCTCGATCTCTTTGGCAACAGACACGCCATCTTTTGTGACGGTCGGTGCACCAAAACTTTTGTCGAGCACTACATTGCGACCTTTAGGACCCAGGGTCACTCTTACCGCGTTAGCCAGAACATTTACACCTGCAAACATTCTTTGGCGCGCGTCGTCGCTAAAACGAACTTCTTTAGCAGCCATTTCTTATCCTCTATTTTTGATTTCAGTTGAGCTTTACGGTGAATCCGACTATTAGCCTTCGATTACGGCCATGATGTCGTCTTCTTTCATCACCAGAAGCTCTTCGCCGTCGACTTTGACTTCGGTGCCTGAATACTTACCAAACAGGACCTTGTCGCCGGCCTTGATGTCCAGTGCACGGATTTCGCCGTTCTCAAGGATCTTGCCGTTGCCTACAGCAACAATTTCACCTTTGATGGGCTTTTCAGTTGCAGCGTCCGGAATGACGATTCCGCCAGGGGACGTGCGCTCTTCTTCCATGCGCTTTACGATGACTCGGTCATGAAGCGGACGAATCTTCATCGATTGGATCTCCTCTAAACTATTGATAATTAACCGACTAATGCGGCTTTCCAGACCCGTGCTTGTTAGCACTCGGCCGCGGTGAGTGCTAATGATAGGGACAGCGGCGCAAATTTCAAGCATTTACGACGGAGAATTGTCCCACCGGTCATTTGCGCCGCGGACCAGGGTCGCAAATTGCGGCTTGCATCAATGACAGCGGCACCTGTGGCCGGTATCCTGCCAGCCAAGTCTTAAGCCTTTTATTCACATAATCAGTAACAATAGAGCCGTTCCGGCGGTCCTGTTATTGCGACCTGACAAACACGACGATCTGTATGCCAAATGCACTGAAAATCACTCTTACCACGCTTCTCCTGGGCCTGTTGCCAGGACTGGTGGCTTACGCCCAGGATGAGGACGTACTGCGACCGGAAGATGCTTACCGCTATGCTATCGCAGACACCGGCGATGCAATCGAAATTGACTGGGCGGTTGAGGACGGCTACTACCTGTACCGCAACAAGATGTCCTACGCGAGCGGCAGCGACGCAATCGTTCTGGGCGACGTCGAAATGCCGGAAGGCGAACATCACGAGGACGAATTTTTTGGTGTTCAGCAGGTATATCGTGACCGGTTCTTCGTCAGAATTCCTTACACGGTCGTTGGCGACATACCGTCGTCCGCTGACATCATCATCAAATCGCAGGGCTGCGCAGACATAGGACTTTGTTATCCGCCGCAGACCTGGCAGGAGTCGGTACGACTTATCGCCAGGAACGACGACGGTGGCAAAATCGATCTCGACAAAACCTTCGGCACGTTCGGCGGTGCAAATGCGGACTTCCTTCCGGTTGACGAGGTATTCGAACCCATCCTGATGGCGCTCGACGGCAATACCGTCGAGGTAGCGATCAGGGTCCTGGACGGCTACTACTTATACAAGGATAAGATTTCCGCCACGATCGATTCAGATGTCGCACAGGCGGGCAAACTTGAATTACCGCAAGGTGAACTAAAGACCGACCAGTACTTTGGTGAGATGGAGGTCTACCACGGCGATGTATTTGGCAAGCTGCCAATTGCACGTGGCACACCCGAGGCGATGACGCTCGACTTTGAAGTCAAATACCAGGGTTGCGCGGACGGAGGCATTTGCTATCCGCCGGTCACCAGGATCATGTCGGTTGATTTGCCGCAGGCAACCATGGTTTCCGCACTCTCAGCGGCAGTTCCTGCAGGCGCGTCAGGCGCGCCGGTATCGGAACAGGCACGACTTGCGCAACTCATCACCGGATCCAGCATGTTGTTGGTCGTGGCAACTTTCTTTGGCGCCGGCCTGCTGCTGGCATTCACGCCGTGCGTGTTACCGATGGTGCCGATTCTCTCCGGAATAATTGCCGGCGAAGGCGACGATGTCAGCGCCACCCGCGGCTTTTCGCTCGCCTTCACCTACGTAATGGGTATGGCCGTTGTGTACACGCTGGCTGGCATAGCAGCAGCCGCAGTTGGCGTCCAGTTGCAGGCTATATTCAATGCGCCGTGGGTACTGGCGGTATTCTCGGGCTTGTTTGTCATTCTCGCGCTTAGCATGTTCGGCATGTTTGAGTTGCAGATGCCTTCAGCGGTTCAAAGCAAACTCAGCGTCATCAGCGGCAAACAGAAAAGCGGCACGTTTGTTGGTGCGTTCATAATGGGAGCATTGTCATCCTTGATTGTAACGGCCTGCGTCGCGCCGCCGCTGGTTGCAACACTTACAGTTATCGGACAAACCGGAGACATGCTGCGCGGCGGCACTGCGTTGTTTGCGTTGAGCATGGGCATGGGTACGCCGTTGCTGCTTGTCGGCGCATCAGCTGGCAAGCTGATCCCGCAAGCGGGCGCGTGGATGGACGCGGTCAAGAATGCATTCGGTTTCATGATGCTGGGTCTCGCCATCTGGATGATGTCGCGAGTGCTGCCAGGTGAACTAACCCTGGCGCTGTGGGGCGTATTGATTTTTATGGCCGGCGTTTATCTCGGCGGCCTCACCCAATTGACCGCCGATTCGCTCGGCATGCAGAAACTTGGCAAGGGTTTCGGATTGCTGGCGATTATTTATGGTGCTGTGTTACTGGTCGGCTCACTTGCCGGTAGCAACAGCATGCTTAAGCCACTGGCGGCACTAAATACTGGCTCGGCAAACGGCGCCGCAGTCGCCGAGGAACAAGGTCTCGAATTTCAGCGCATTAAGACGACCGACGACCTGGATGCGGCACTTGCCGCGGCTGCTTCGCAGGGCAAATCTGCAATGCTCGATTTCTATGCAGACTGGTGCGTCTCGTGCATTGAAATGGAACACTACACATTTACAGACGGTGGCGTACGAAACGCACTTGCCAATAGTGTACTTCTGCAGGCTGATGTAACAGCCAACGATGCAGAGGATCAGGCTTTACTAAAACGCTTCGGCGTCTTCGGTCCGCCAACTATTATCTTTTTTGGCGCCGATGGATTACAAAGACATGGCTACGAAGTCGTTGGCTATATGAAAGCAAAGGAATTTGCGGATCACGTCAGGATGGCGACGGGAAATAACACAACAATAAGCGCAAGCAACTAGAAACTAGAAACTTATGAACAAAAAATTTGTTGTCGCGATCGTTCTGATCGGACTAATGATCGCCGGTATTATTACATTCCAGATGCAAAATCGCGTAGCGCAGGAGGCCGTTGTTGAGACGGCCGTGCCAACGCAAGATTCCGCCAGCGAAAATACGAGCAGAACAATTGATTTCGAATTGCCGGATATTGATGGCAAAGTTCGTCAATTGTCCGAGTGGAACGGTAAAGCCAGGCTGGTAAATTTTTGGGCGACCTGGTGCGCACCGTGTCGTCGCGAAATTCCATTGCTGAAAGCTACGCAAGCCGCCCATGGCGATGCCGGTGTACAGATAATCGGCATAGCGGTCGATTTTCCAGACGAAGTTGCCGCGTACGCAGAGGAAGCCGAATTCAATTACCCAATTCTTGTCGGTCAGGAAGAAGCCATGGCTGCGGCCGAAGCGTCAGGTATAGAGTTCATCGGCATGCCATTCACGATGGTCATAGCGCCCGACGGCGAATTGCTGACGACGCACATCGGCGAGATTGTTGAGGCTCACATCGACACCATTCTCGGCGTATTCGCCGACCTGAATGCCGGCACCATCGACAACGCCGGCGCCAGAGAATCCCTGCAGACACTCTAGTCCCGTATTTGGCCGTGGCAGCGGCTTTGTGGGAGCGGCTTTGTGGGAGCGGCTTTGTGGGAGCGGCTTTAGCCGCGATTCCTTCTTTTTGCACCGACTGCAATCACGGCGAGCTGCCTTATGCTCATGGCTCGCTTCGCTGCGCTTTACTTCGCATAAGGCAGCTCGCCGTGCTTGCAGTCTCCGTACTGCGGCCTCTAAAAATCCGCGCCGTGTGCAGGACGCGGGTGGCCAGTCCGGTGCATGAGACTGTGGCCCGCAGGGATGCGGGCCTCAAGCCTACAGGGACGTACTTGCGGCGGGTCTCATGGGCCGGACTGGCCACCCGTGTCCGAGTCGAGGAGCATTCAGGCAGGGTAAGGAATAGAAGACTCGCGGCTAAAGCCGCTCCCACGAAGCCGTTCCCGCAGACTGGGGCCGCTGCCACAAAGCCGCGCCCACGAATCCATTTAATTCGCCCGATGCAGCCGCCTTGCAGCGACCTCCCGCGGTCTCGAATATTCCGCGGTACGACGTGGATCGAGGCAAAGTTGCGCTATCTGCCCCGAAAAAGGTTAGAATTGCCGCCATCGTCGGCAAACTGGCAAATAACTACAAGAAATGGCGAGCCTGCTCCTCATTAATGGGCCCAATCTCAACCTGCTCGGAACACGCGAGCCGGGCGTCTATGGTGAGAGCAATCTTGCTGACGTCGAGAAAAGTCTCAGTTCGATGGCCGCAGATCTCGGACATGAGCTGCGATGTTTCCAGAGCAATGCCGAACACGAAATCGTCGACCGCGTGCAGCAAGCGGGCACAGATACGGTTGATTTCATTCTGCTAAATCCCGGCGCGTTCACCCATACAAGCATTGCCATTCGCGATGCTTTGCTGGCGGTGAGTATTCCGTTTATCGAAATTCACCTGAGCAATGTGTTTGCCAGGGAGGACTTCCGCCACTCAAGTTACTTCAGTGATATTGCGGCTGGTTGTCTTTTCGGGCTCGGTGCCTTTGGATATGAACTTGCGTTACAAGCTGCTTCCCGGCAATTGTCGGAGGGAAAATAATGGACATAAGAAAAGTAAAGAAACTCATTGAGCTACTCGACGAATCCGGCATTGCAGAGATCGAAATTACCGAGGGAGAAGAATCGGTAAGGATCAGTCGTTATGCCCCCAATGTCGCTGCGCCAGCGCCAGTTGTCCTGGCTGCACCCGTCGCCGCCGCGCCTGTCGTTGCTCAGGTTGCTGCGCCTGCTGCCGCTCCGGTCGCTGCAGCAGAGGCTGACGAAGACGGACACGCGGTCACTGCACCTATGGTCGGCACTTTTTACAGCTCGTCATCCCCGGGTTCGCCACCATTTGTTCAGGTTGGCGATCGCGTTAACGAAGGCGACACACTGTGCATTGTTGAAGCCATGAAAATGATGAATCAAATCGAGACCGAAGTTTCAGGAACGGTTAAGTCCATTCGCGTACAAAACGGCGATCCGGTCGAGTACGGACAGATTCTGTTCGTCATCGATCAACGCGGTTCTGACTAAACGGCCCCCGTCGCTATGCTCGAAAAAGTAGTTATTGCCAATCGCGGCGAGATCGCCTTGCGAATAATGCGCGCCTGCCGTGAGATGGGAATCAAGACAGTTGCTGTGCACTCCACTGCCGACAATAATCTGAAGCATGTTCTGCTCGCAGACGAAACCGTTTGTATCGGGCCGCCGCAATCGGCTGACAGTTATCTCAATATGCCGGCAATAATCAGCGCAGCTGAAGTAACAGATTCAGTCGCGATTCACCCCGGCTATGGCTTTCTCTCCGAGAATGCAGACTTTGCCGAACGGGTTGAATCCAGTGGCTTTGTTTTTATCGGCCCACCCGCCGCGGCGATTCGCGAAATGGGCGACAAGGTTGCCGCAATTCGTGCAATGAAGGCCGCCGGCGTACCGACCGTGCCAGGATCCGACGGCCCGCTCGGAGATAATGCTGAAGAAAATATGCGCATAGCCCGCGACATCGGATATCCAATTATCATAAAAGCTTCCGGTGGTGGTGGCGGCCGTGGAATGCGGGTGGTGCATTCAGAGGCCTCGCTGATTGCAGCAATTACGGTAACCCAGGCAGAAGCCCGTGCTGCATTCGGTAACGATGTCGTTTACATGGAAAAATTTCTGGAAACGCCGCGGCATGTTGAATTCCAGGTGCTCGCCGACAACCACGGCAATGCCATACATCTTGGTGAGCGCGATTGTTCTATGCAGCGCCGCCATCAAAAGGTGGTCGAGGAAGCGCCCGCGCCGGGAATTACTGACGAGCAACGTGATCGCATCGGTGAAAGATGCGTTCGTGCCTGCCAGGACATGGGCTATCGCAGCGCCGGGACCTTTGAGTTTCTCTACCAGGACGACGAGTTTTACTTCATTGAGATGAATACTCGCCTGCAGGTCGAGCACCCGGTTACCGAAATGATCACCGGCATCGACATCGTCAAAGAGCAGTTGCGAATCGCTGGCGGTGAAACGCTAAGCGTAACCCAGGACGAGGTGCAATTTAGCGGGCACGCAATTGAATGCCGGATCAATGCTGAGGACCCAAAGACCTTTATGCCCTCGCCGGGGTTGGTACAACTATGGCACTCCCCAGGCGGACCTGGCATACGGGTGGAAAGCCATATTTACAGCGGCTACAAAGTACCGCCGTACTACGACTCAATGATTGGGAAAATTATTGCGCACGGCAATGACCGACCGACAGCCATCGCTCGCATGAAGAACGCGCTGGCTGAAATCGTAATCGAGGGAATCAAGACGAACATACCGCTGCACCAGGAAATTTTTCAGCATGCAGCATTCCAGGCGGGCGGCACCGACATTCACTACCTGGAAAAGCGTCTCGGCCTCTGAGTGCCGGCACCCGTAAGGCGTTCGGGCGATGGACTGGCGACAATTTGTAATGGACCTGGAGTCGATTGAACCCGCGAGTGCGGAACAGGCGCTGCAAGATCTTGGCGCTCAATCGATCACGTTGAGCGACGCCGGCGATGACCCGGTTCTTGAGCCGGCGCCAGGCGAAACCCCTTTATGGCGCCAGACAAGAATTACCGCGTTATTTACGACCGATACCGATTTCGACCGGTTGCGCCAACAACTAAGAAAGGCGTTGGCGCTTGATACGCTACCGCACAACTTCGACGAAGAGCTCGAAGACCGGGCCTGGGAGCGCGAGTGGCTGAAAGATTTTCGGCCCATGCAGTTTGGCGATCGCTTGTGGGTTTCGCCGGCGGGTATGAATGTGCCCGCTGACGACGCTGTCGTTGTTGAGCTCGACCCCGGGCTGGCGTTCGGCACCGGCACCCATCCGACGACCGCATTGTGCCTGGAGTGGCTGGACCAGCATGATATTCGTGATGCCAGGATACTAGACCTTGGCTGCGGATCTGGCATATTGGCGATCGCCGCCGTAAAACTGGGCGCGGCCGTTGTGGACGCCATAGATATTGATTTGCAGGCTATAACAGCTACGCGGCAAAATGCTCAAAGAAATGGCGTTGCCGGGCAGATACGGACAACAACGGAACTGGCTATTGTTGAGGGACCTTTCGATATCATTGTCGCGAATATTCTCGCTGGCACACTAATCGGGCTTGCCGACAAAATCGCTGCTTGCCTGAAACCGGGCGGACTACTGGTGCTTTCAGGTATTCTTTCCGGACAAGCAGAAAACGTCGTGGACACCTACCAGAAGGAATTTGCATTGGAGGAGCCCACTTTTCTTAATGGATGGACCCGTATTTCGGGCACGAGGCACTGAGACCGCGGCATGTATACACAATGCCCTGAATGCCAGATCTCTTTTCGCGTGACTGCACGGGTACTGCAGCAGGCCGGCGGAAAAGTTCGTTGCGGAGGATGCGGCAACGCATTCAGTGCGCTGGATCATTTGTCCGAGGACATGCCTGATGCGTCACAGGCAGACGATGGCGATTCCTCCACCAGTGACAACCTGGAAGAAACCAGCAGGCGTCTGCTACAGACCCTGGATGAACTTGCCGGACCGGAGGAGGTGCGCATCGAGGATACTGGCATCGAATGGCGCGTCCTTGAAGATGCCGACGAAGCAATCGCTGAGGAAAACCTTAAGGACTCCTCTGATACCGGCTCCCTGAAACTGCACGACGACGACGACGACGACGACGACGAAAATATTGCCGGGATTTCGTCAGATGCGGAAAGTGAATCCGCTGAACAGGAATCACTGGATCTCGAAAAGGAACAGCACGCCGTGCCGGTTGAGCGTCGCTATGACGACAATACACCGCTCCCGGACGACTTCGAAGATGAAGACGATGTTGCTTTCGCTACATCGCTACCACAGCGACGCGAGAGCGACCTGCAGGAGGACTCTTCGAAATTCGATGAAGCGCAGGGAGACCTGGCGCTGAGCGAACCGGGGGAATGGACGGATTTGCTGGATGAAGTCGGTGATGCCGACGCTATACCCCTCGAAGTTGAGGAAGAATTGGCGGCCATTCACAGCCAGTTGTCGACCCGCGAAACAACTGAGGCTAAGGAGGCGAAACCCGCTCCATCTACCCAGGCTGACGACGCAGAAGACGACGAACCTGCTTCGCCACCCATTGATCTCGACTCCCAGTTTGAGTTGCAGGCCGAAGCGCTGGGAATTACCGGCACGCAGCAAATTATTGAGGAGGATAAACCACCAATAGCTGAGGAGGAGCTGACGGACGAAATGCCGCTGCTTGATGACTCGTATGCGGAAAAAGAGGATAGCAACATCGATCTGTCTGCCCATGAAATCGAGTTGTCCGCAGATGACGATGACATTGAGGACGATGTCGACGAAGAGCTCGAGGATTTTGCAGACGATGCCGACGAAGAAAGCGAAGCTATTGAAGACGAAGATAACGACGAAATCGAATTATTGGACGACAAGGCAGAAGTCGAGGAACCTCGCGATGCAGGCGAGTACGACTTAGAAGAAGGCGACGCGATAAGTCTGGTTGAAACAGAGGCTAACGGTGAATTTGACGCACAAATTGACGTCGCCGCAAAGGCCATGTCTGGCGATGATGACGACGAGCCTGGATATGACGAGGTCGACGACGACTTCGAAGAAATCGATGCCGAGGTCGAAATCGAAGAGCTTGCCTTCGGGGAGGCAGAAAACGGTGACCTCAGAGACGACGTAGAACAAATAGCAAGTGACGATATTGATGACCCGGTCGTCGATCTCGACCTGGCAAGCGAGGGTCAGGAAGACGAGGACCAGGAAGACAAGGAAGAAGCGCCTGAAGACGACGTCGATATCGCTGCCAAAGTGTCTTCTGACGATGAGCTGGCAGCGAATGTCTTCGGCACCGATCATGCGAGCAAATTTTTCGATGAAAATTCCGGCGAAGTCGAAACCATCATCATGGAAGGCGAGAGCGTTCGGGGTGGATTAGGGCACGAACGAATTGCCGCCGAAGAAGAGGCTCGTGCACGTATCAGTGAAGCGAGCAAACTTGCGGACACCTATGCGATGAACCGCGGCAAGATGCGTGGTGGCCGTCGAAACTATGATCCACCCAGCTACGTCATCGTCATTGGCTCCGTGCTGCTCGCCGTTGGCCTGCTCGCGCAAATCGTACACGCCTCGCGCGACTCTCTGGCAACATCAGAATTATTTAATCAAACCGTAGCGCCAATCTATCGAATCCTTGGCCAACCAATTACGCCCGAATGGGACATCAAGGGATGGCAATTTCAGTCAACCAACGGCAGCACCGACGAGAACGAAGAAGTTCTGACGCTGGTATCACGAATTGGGAATGAATCAGCTGTGCCACTCCCGTATCCATTGGTGCACGTTTCGCTGACTGACCGATGGGAGGAGATAATTGGCAGTCGGGTACTGGAACCAAACGAATACCTGGCCGGCGACCTGGATCCAAGCAAACCCGTCACTCCCGGAGAAAATTTTACGGCTGTCATATCTATTGAAAACCCGTCACAGGACGCGACCGGTTTCAAACTCAACGTCTGCTATCGCGTCACGCCCGGCAGAGTTCGCTGCGCCATCGAAGATTTCAAGGACTAGGCATCCTGCCCTGAAAAGCGGTGTCCTGATATTCGCCATTTCACAACATGCAAATCGGACCTTATAAAATTTCAAGTCCTTTCCTGCTGGCGCCGATGGCAGGCATCACGGACGCACCCTTCCGCCGGCTTTGTCGCCAGTTCGGTGCCGGCATGACGACCTCGGAGATGACCACTGCCGATATCAGTCTCTGGAGTACTCCAAAATCACAACGTCGCCTCGACCTGGACATGGATGCGACACCACGGGTCGTCCAGATTGCCGGCTCTGAGCCGGCACAACTCGCGCACGCCGCGCAATTGTGTGTCGACAGGGGCGCACAAATTATTGACATCAACATGGGATGCCCCGCAAAAAAGGTTTGCAAACGGGCTGCCGGCTCCGCCTTGCTCCAGGATGCGGCGCTGGTAGAGAGCATACTTAGCCGGGTTGTCGCCGCAGTCGATGTACCGGTCACCGTAAAAATAAGAACAGGGTGGAATGAGAGCAATCGAAATGGCCCCGAGATCGCCAGAATCGCGGAGGACTGTGGCGTACAAGCGCTTGCCGTCCACGGCAGGACCAGGGCATGCCGCTTCAAGGGCTTGGCGGAATACGAAACAATCGCGCAAATCAAAAGCCAGGTGTCGATTCCGGTTATTGCCAATGGCGATATCGTCACAGCGGAGAAGTCGCTTGAAGTATTCCGCTTAAGCAACGCTGATGCCTTGATGATTGGGCGGGGCGCGCAGGGTCGTCCGTGGGTTTTTCAGGAGCTGAATCACTTCTTCGAAACCGGTCAGCATTCGCAACCGCTAGATAAAAACCAAGTCCGTGATATTATGCTCGACCACCTTAACGACCTGTACCAGTTTTATGGGGAAACGACTGGCGTAAGGGTGGCACGCAAGCATCTAACCTGGTATTGCGCCGGATTGAAAAAATCAGAAGAATTTCGGTCACAGGTGGTGCGCGTTGAGAGGGCTTCCGAGCAGATTTGTTTGACGCAGCAATTCTTTGGCGATTATGTCGGGGAAGATTGTCTGGCCGCGTAGCGAATGATTTGCGGAAGCGAGAGTGCAGCAAAATACCAGGAAGCGTCCTACAGTGACCCAGCAAAACAGCAACAAGAAAATCGATCTCGCCGCCGCGGTTAACAGGAAGCCGCTTAGAAAACACACTGAAGAAGCTCTAAGTCGATATTTCAGGAGTTTAAACGGAGATCGCCCGGGCGACCTTTACGACCTGGTGCTGGGCGAAGTGGAGGAACCATTATTTAAGGCCGTAATGGACTACACGCACGGAAATCAGAGCCAGGCAGCGGGCATTCTCGGCATTAACCGCGGAACGCTGCGAAAGAAACTCAAGACCTATTCCCTACTCCAGTAAAGGCAAACAATGTTTACTGTGCGTCGCGCGCTGATCAGCGTCTCTGATAAGCGTAGTTTGATTCCGTTTGCCCAGGGCCTCGCTGACCTTGGCATTGAAATTCTTTCTACGGGCGGCACCTGTCGCCTACTCAAGGACGCCGGCATCGATGCGATCGAGGTATCGTCCAAAACCGGTTTTCCTGAAATCATGGGCGGGAGAGTCAAAACTCTGCATCCGCTCATTCATGGCGGCCTGTTGGGCCGGCGTGGCGTCGACGAAGAAGTCATGGCAGAACACGGAATTGACGCGATCGATTTACTCGCCGTAAACCTGTATCCGTTCGAAGCCACAATTAGCCGGACCGATGCCACCCTCGCCGAGGCAATCGAAAACATCGATATTGGCGGCCCGGCGATGATCCGCGCGGCGTCGAAGAATAACGAAGGCGTTGCAGTCGTAGTCGATCCGGACGACTACGATGCGGTGCTCGAAGCATTAAAGTCCGGGAGCGTGAATGACGAGTATCGTCTCGGTCTGGCCGCGAAAGCCTACGCACACACTGCCAGCTATGACACGGCGATTACGAAATACCTGTCCGCAGCGGTACACAGCGAATTGCTGGGAGCGCGGTTCCTGCACGCCGGCAGCCGCATTGAGAAACTTCGCTATGGTGAAAATCCGCATCAGCAAGCGGCATTTTACCGCGACCAGGCTCCGCCCCCCGGATCTCTTGCAACGGCAGAACAGCTGCAGGGGAAAGCGCTGTCCTACAACAATATTGCGGACAGCGACGCCGCACTTGAATGCGTCCGTCAGTTTCCCGAGCCTGCCTGCGTCATCGTCAAGCATGCCAACCCCTGCGGTGTCGCCATTAGCGACGACATTCTCGGCGCATACGAAAAAGCGTTTTCGACGGATCCAACATCGGCTTTTGGCGGGATTATCGCTTTCAACCGGGCGCTTGACTGTGCGACCGCCCGGGCGATTATTGACAAGCAATTTGTCGAAGTGATCATCGCGCCGGATTTTGCCGCAAACGCACTTGCCGTTGTGGCCGAAAAGAAAAACATTCGTGTTCTCAAAACAGGGGACGCCAGCGGCGCGACCAGCAGTTTCGACATAAAGAAGGTCTCAGGAGGTTTGTTGGTACAAAGTTCTGATGACGGAGAAATCGGCGAGGCCGAGCTCAAAGTTGTAACTGACAGAACACCGGACGCGAAGCAGATACGAGATCTGCTGTTCTCCTGGAAAGTTGCTAAATACGTAAAATCCAACGCGATTGTTTTTTGCAGGAACGGCATGACGATTGGTGTTGGCGCTGGTCAGATGAGCCGCGTGTACAGCACCAGGATCGCAGCCATCAAGGCAACTGATGAAGGGCTGACGGTCAAAAACTCAGTGATGGCATCAGACGCGTTTTTTCCGTTTCGCGATGGCATCGATGCTGCTGCAGAGACTGGAATTTCTGCAATAATTCAGCCAGGCGGTTCGATGCGGGATGATGAAGTTATTGCCGCAGCAAACGAACACAAACTGGCCATGGTATTTACGGGCATGAGGCATTTTCGACATTAATCGATGAAAATATTGATCGTCGGCAGCGGAGGACGCGAACACGCACTCGCCTGGAAATGTGCCCAGTCGGCGAAGGTGAGTGAGGTACTGGTTGCGCCCGGTAATGCCGGCACTGCGCTGGAAACCGGCGTTCGCAATGTGCCGGTTGCTGCGGAGGACATCGAGGCCTTGCTGGCGTTGGCCAAACAAGAGTCTGTTGCCCTGACCATCATTGGACCAGAGGTGCCGCTGGTTGCCGGCGTCGTCGACCGCTTCCAGATAGATGGTTTGCGCTGTTTCGGTCCGTCTGCGGCAGCGTCTCAGCTGGAGGGCTCAAAGGCCTTCACTAAAGATTTTCTTAGTAAATACGATATTCCGACGGCTGCTTATCGCAGTTTCGACTCCCTGGAACCGGCGCTGACCTACATCCGTGAACAAGGCGCTCCCATTGTCATCAAGGCGGACGGTCTGGCAGCGGGCAAGGGCGTCATTGTCGCGCTGACACTGGCAGAGGCTGAAGCAGCAGCCACGGATATGCTCGCCGCCGGCGGGTTTGGCGATGCCGGCAAGACCATTGTTGTTGAAGAATTCCTGTCAGGCGAGGAAGTAAGTTTTATCGTCATCACGGATGGCAGCAACGTACTGTCGCTGGCGACTTCCCAGGACCACAAGGCAAGAGACGAAGGCGACACCGGACCTAATACCGGCGGCATGGGCGCGTACTCGCCAGCACCAGTTGTGTCGCAAGACATGGAAAAAAGTATTCTCGACCTTGTAATCCACCCTACTCTTGCGGGTTTACGCAGCGAGGGCATTACCTACGTTGGCTTTCTTTACGCCGGCCTGATGATCACGGCGGATGGGACACCGAAGGTCATTGAATTCAATTGCCGCCTGGGCGACCCGGAAACACAGCCGATCATGGTACGGCTCAATTCAGACCTCGTGTCGCTCTGCGAGGCAACGCTGGACGGGCAACTGGCAGAACACTTTGCAGAGTGGGATTCCAGGGCCGCACTGGGTGTCGTTATGGCTGCCGGCGGTTACCCGGAGAGTTACGCGAAAGACAAGAAAATCCTGGGTCTTGGGAATAGTGACGAAAATGCGGCCAAGGTATTTCATGCCGGAACCAAATTGCGCGGCGATGATGTTTATACGAGCGGTGGGCGTGTTTTGTGTGTCGTCGGGCTTGGCGAGACAGTTGCTGCCGCCAGGTCGGTAGCGTATGAACAGGTCAATAAAATTGACTGGGAAGACGTTTACTACCGTAACGACATCGGTCACAGGGCGATTGCCCGGGAACAGAAATGATTACGACGGCAGAAGCTACGCAGGCAATTGCCGCTGCAGTGCCTGCTTTCGACAGCGAGTCTGTTGCGCTGAACGCTGCAAGTGGCAGGATCCTGCGCCAGGTCGTATGCGCCGAACGCGACCAGCCACCGTTTGATCGCGTCACGATGGATGGCATTGCTGTCCGTTACGATTCACTCGCGTCCGGTAATCGGGAATTCGCTTTTCAGGGTACGCAACATGCGGGCGATCCAGTCCAGTCGCTACGTGATGACAACAACTGCATTGAAATAATGACTGGCGCTGTACGTCCGGACAACGCGGATTGCATCATCCCGGTTGAAAGAGTCACCACAAATGGCGAAGTCGCGGTGGTCGACGCTGACTACGAGGGCGCACGAAACCAGTTTGTGCACCCGCAGGGATCGGACCATAAAAAGGGTCATGAGGTTTTGCTCCAGGGCACCCGAATCGAACCCGTGGATATTGCGATCATTGCCTCCTGCGGGCTGGAGTCAGTTGAGGTCGCACGACAACCGGCCATTCGCGTGATATCGACAGGCAACGAACTGGTAGCGCCAGGTCAGCCAGTCGAGGCGCATCAAATCAGGCTCTCGAACGGGCCAGCGCTGGTATCGATGCTGTCACAACAGGGATTTGCGAATTCGGCGCACGATCACCTGGTCGACGAACCGAAATTGCTAAGGGAGCGCATCGCCAGACATCTGGACGAAGCCGAGGTGCTGCTGCTAAGTGGCGGTGTGTCGATGGGTAAGGCCGACTTCGTCCCGCAGGTCCTGGCAGATCTCGGCGTCGAACTGGTATTTCACAAGGTCAGCCAGCGTCCCGGCAAACCCATGTGGTTCGGGATCGGACCGCAGCAGCAGGTTGTGTTCGCGCTACCTGGTAATCCCGTGTCGACTTTGGTGTGTTGTCGACAATACGTTCTGCCCGCCTTGTTGAACGCCAGCGGGCGAGTTAACGCTGTTGCGGAGTCCGCTGCACTGCGAGAGGCGGTGACATTCAAACCTGACCTGACCTGTTTCCTGCCCGTGGTGATTGATTCATCCTTAGAAGGCAGGACTGTTGCCACGCCCGTAGCAACAAATACTTCAGGCGACTTCAGCGCACTAGGTGGAACCGACGGCTATGTCGAACTAAGTCGGCAGCAGAGCGAATTTCCTGCGGGCACTGTTGTGCCCTTGCATCGCTGGAGCAATCCCTAACCCTTTAGGGTTTTTGCGCGCCTCTGGATTCGCGGCTGAAGCCGCTCCCACATACGGTGCCAATTGAATATGTAGGTTTTTTCCTGCCTCTGGATTCGCGGCTAAAGCCGCTCCCACATACGGTGCCAATTGAATATGTGGGTTTTTTCCTGCCTCTGGATTCGCGGCTAAAGCCGCTCCCACATACGGTGCCAATTGAATATGTGGGTTTTTTCCTGCCTCTGG
>JBLHLN010000003.1:0-26505 GCA_047620565.1 Woeseiaceae bacterium | reverse complement strand
GAAATTCAGGAAAATTTTAATCCGGCGCTGGGATTCGTGAACCGGCTTGGCGTACGTGACTACACTGGCGAGTTCGGCTATACGCGCCGACCCAGGAACCGTTATCTACGGACGATCTTTTCAGGCATAGATGCCCGGCGTGTAGAGCGTCTGGATAGTGGATTAGATTCTTCGTTAATCAATTTTCGGCTTTTGGATATCTCAAATCATAGTAACGATAGGCTGGAGACAAAATACCGCCTGAAGGAGGAAGTGCTGACGGAGCCCTTCGAGATTTCTTCAGGAGTCATCATCGCGCCGGGTTTGTACTCATTCTATGATTATGGAATCAGTATCAATAGCAGCGGGCATCGTAAGTGGTCGGGAAACGCCAGCGTATTCAAGGGCACTGACTATGGTGGCGACAAACTATCGCTAAATGGTGGATTTGCGTGGAAGCCATCAAAACATTTCAGGGTGCAAGGCACATATGAATTCAATGACTTTGAATTGCCCCAAGGTAATTTCATTACCCGGCTCATCACCTTTCAAGCCGATATCGTTTTTTCCGAAACTTTTTCATGGGTCAACCTGATGCAATATGACAATGTATCGAATAATCTCGGGATCAACAGCCGCGTACACTGGATCCCTGAAGCTGGTCGTGAGTTGTTCTTCGTGATCAACCACAATCTGCTGGACGGAATCGATGGATTTAAGTCCACCGATTCGAATATTACAGTGAAGATCAACTACACCTTCCGATTCTGAGAAAGTGATTGAAGCGACTACAGTGGGGAAAAACGATGGCAGATAAGAATAATTATTACGATTTCTGCAGCGGTCCGGATATTACTCGTCGGGATTTTCTGAATGGTGTCTTGATTGGGGCAGGTTCCGCCTTGCTATCGCCATATGCAGCGCACTCGGCGCAAACGACGCTATCGACCGCACCAGATGATGCATGGTACGGGTTCGGTGGCATTGGAGACTACGCAGTTTCACATGGCAATACGCCGGAAGTTGTCGCCAGAGCCCATGAATTGGCGGCTGGAAGCGACAACACAGTGTCTGCTGACGTTATCGATACGGAAGAACTATATGATGTAGTCATCGTTGGTGGTGGCATGGCAGGACTCGGTGCTGCATTCGAGTTCAGCAAGGTTTCCAATGCGGATCAACGCTGTCTAATATTGGAAAACCATCCTGTTTTCGGTGGGGAATCGAAGCGAAATGAATTCAATGTCAACGGCCACCACCTGATCGCACCACAAGGTGCGAACGGATTCTCAGTACCCGCTATCGGTGATGCGGGGCATACCCAGGATGATGCGTACTATTACAGTGAATTGAATATTCCACGGGCTTTTTCCTATCAGTCATGGGATGAAAAAAGAAAGCCGCTTCGATTCTGCACCGATAATTATGGGTTTATGTACTGGCTTGAAAAGACAGCCAGTATTGGCTATTTCAATGCGGATTCGGACCGGAGCGGTGCAGCGGACTTCGTCACGGACGCCTGGGATAAGGAGCTCCGAGGTACTGCTTACTCGAATGTCGAACGGCAGGAAATGTTGGCCTGGCGAAATGACGCGCAGAAGCCATATAAGGGTAAAAACTTTGAGCAGTGGCTGGATTCCATGAGCTACAAAGACTATATCGAAAAGGTGATGGGACTGGGACCGCACGTAACTGCCTATGCCGATTCAATACTGGCGAGCTCAGTAGGTCTGGGTTGTGACGTCGTATCGGCTTTCGCCGCCGCTGCCATACGCCTGCCGGGGGTACGCAATTTTCGCCAACCTGCGGTGCAGGGTTACGAGAAATTAAGGCATTCCTTCCCAGGCGGCAATGACGGTTTTGCACGTCACCTGGTTAAGAAAATCATACCGAAGGCGATTGGAGGTTCAGACTCGTTCGAAGATATATTGAACGGTCAAATTCATTTTGGCGCATTGGACGAGGCGGACAATCGGGTCCGAATGAGACTTGGTTCGACCGTCGTGCAGGTGGAGCATGAGTCGGAACCCGATTCTTCGGATTTCGTTCACATCACGTACGTCAAGGCAAACAAAAAGTATCGAGTGAAAGCGAGAGGCGTGGTCATGGCTTCGGGAGCATGGATTAACAAGGCCATTTTGCGTGATGCCCCACGCGCCTACTACGAAGCATTGTCAACCTTTCATCATGTGCCTTTTCTTGTCGCGAATGTAGCACTGACAAATTGGCGCTTTCTTTACGACCGCGGAATTACGGCATGCATCTACGATGGCCCATTTGGCTTCGGTTGTAATATTCGACATCCGATGATTGTCGGCGACTACCAGCCCCCGCTCGATCCGGATAAACCCATCGTGTTGACCTTCTACGTGCCATTCATATACCCGGGATTGCCTGTTCGTGATCAAGTGGTCAAGGGGCGTACCGAGCTATTGACGTCAAGTTACGCGCAATATGAAGAAAAGATTTTGTTGCAGATGGAGATGTTATTCGGTAATTCATTTGTAGCCGATCGGGACCTTGCTGGCATTATCCTAAACCGTTGGGGACACGCCTACGTCGTGCCGACACCGGGCTTTTATTTTGGTCGAGATGGCGAACCCGCCCCTCGCGACATCATCCGAAAAGGTTACGGCCGAATCGCAGTGGGGCATTCAGAACTGCGGGGTAATCAGCATTGGGGTCCGGCTGCGGAGGAAGGAAAACAGGCGATGAAGCGTGTGCTGTCGATCGTTTGATTGAGCAACTACCGAGACTGTTGGAGAATCGATATCAGTGGCCCCAGGTGATTTTTGTATTTCCTCCATTTGTCAATTGATTCCGTATACATAGGTTGGCGAACTTGCAAGACACTCGAAGTCTTTACAGGTCGCTCGTTCTTGTAGAATTCAAGACACCGATCGTTCCATTTCAGACCAAGATGATCGATTAGTTTTCTGCTCATGGTTTCCTGGTTCATCAGCAATTCTTCGTACTGAATCTCGAAAAAACCGGGTAAACGCAAGCTGCGCCAATGCTGCATGAGCCGATCATATTGCAAATAATATTGAGCTATTTCGTCGAGCTCAAACGCGAAGTCATTAGCGGTCTGGAAATAATGAAAATAGATCGATAAACAGGTGTCCAAAGAATTTCGTTTGCAATGAATCACCCGAGCATTTGGAAAGAGTGTTTTGATGAGACCCAGACGCAAAAAATTATCTGGCATCTTATCGACAATGCGGCTGGCGTCGGGCGAAAGCATGCATAAGGTTTCTAGATAATGTTCAGCGAGTACGTGTACTTTTGATCTGTTGATTTGCTGCATGCGATCCGGGTAAGCGGGTAATGTACTATCGTGTAGCGCTACCATTCTTTCGCAATTTGCAGCAAATATGAGCTCACCAGCCCCATGAACGTCCGGGTGACATGAAATAATTTGCTCGACCAACGTGGTACCGGAGCGGGGCATTCCCACTATGAATACCGGTACCGTCGAATCCACGCCGTATTCGAATTTCTCGTCAAAATATTTCGCAGAATACGTCTTGATCAGCGAGTCGACGTAAGATGCATGCGCTACTACATCAAATGTCAGTGTTTTGCGTTTGAGGGTATTGCCCTGGCGATAATTCTCGAACGCGTCGTCAAAAATCTCGTTAGCATCGTAGATCCTCCCAAGTGCGAAATATAAATGCGTCGCTTCCTCTTCGGAGATTGCAGGATTCGTCAGTAATTTCTCTATTACCGGCGCTTGCTCCGGATCGGGATTGAGCATTGCCAGGTGTCGGCGTGCATTCGCATAATCTGGCTTCAATGCAAGCGCCTTCTCATAGTGCGCTATTGCATCTTCAATCCGACCTTGCTCCTGCAGGGCGGCCGCCAGGTTGTTGTGAGCCTCGGGATAGTCAGGCCTGATTTCAAGGGCTTCGTGGTAGGAATCGATCGCCCTGGTCAATTGGCCCTGTTCCTGATGGGCGTTGCCCAGGTTGTTGTATGCTTCGGCGTAATCACGTTTGATGGTAATTGCCTGCACATAGCGATCAACGGCCAATTCATACTGACGCATCGCCCTGTAAGCTTCGCCGCAGTTATTGTAGTATTCCGGAACATCTTGGCGTATCCGAATGGCTTTCTCTAACAGGTCAATTGCGGTTGTATGTTCGCCCGATTGATGCGCAACTACGCCTAAGAAATTGAGCGTGTCGGTATCGTTAGGCTGTTCCCGTAAGATCGATTGGCAAATAGCCGTCGCCTTCTCCGGGCGACCGGCTTGAAGGTGCGTAAATGCTACGTTTAATAAATTGGATGTATTCAGTTTTGACCGCCATAGTCGCAGTGGCGAAACGTGCTCAGAATAATGCATTTGCATGCTATCGGCGCACTTTTTTCACTCTGAGTCTAGCACGCGCCAACGCTATCGCTGAGCCACTATCGTTCAAACCAATCGCCAGCGGAGCCTGTCGTTTTCTTCTGCATTCAATTGTCGCCGCGATTTCGTGTACCGCTGCATTCGCGGCAGAAGAAACATCAGTCAGCGAATATAAACATATTTCGGCGATTCGCGTTGATGATCCACCGGTCATCAATGGTGTTCTCGATGATGCTGCCTGGATGCAGGCCGCCGTGATCAAAGATGTGCACCAGGCTCGGCCTCATGAGTATGCGGAGCCCAATGAACGCACAGAATTTTATGTCGTCTATGATAAGGACGCGATTTATATCGGCGCACATTTCTGGGACAGCGAACCAGACAAGATAACGGCGAATGTTTTCAAACAAGGTGCGTCGGTGCGAAACGATGATCGCATCACTATCATAATCGACCCATTCAACGACAAGCGTAGCGGATACGGCTTTTCATTGAATTCGAACAACGTTCGTCGCGACGGGTCATACATCACGCCCTTAGACCTGACCGGAGAATGGGATGGGATCTGGCAGGGAAAGGCCAGTCGAACCGATGATGGCTGGACAGCGGAAGTAGCGATTCCGGTCAAAACATTGTCGTTTAAGTCTGAGAACGATACCTGGGGCTTCAACGTCAGGCGCGAAATAGTGCGCACCGGCGAGCGCATTGCATGGGTTTCACACAACGGTGACGCTAATCCCAGTGCGGCCGGGGAATTGCGAGGGCTGAGAGACCTGGACACAGGACTTGGTCTGGATGTTGTGACGTCGCTTAGCCTACGCCAACTACGCGATTTCAATTTCGACGACACGGATTATCAGATTGAACCGTCGTTAAACGCGTTCTACAAAATCACGCCTTCGATGAATGGATCGCTTACAATTAATACGGATTTTTCGGCAGTTGAGGCCGACTCTCGGCAGGTGAATTTGACTCGTTTTAATCTGTTCTTTCCAGAAAAACGTGGTTTTTTTCTGAAGGAGGCTGACATCTTCGAGTTTGGGCGGATCGGTGGCCGGGACCGCGTGCTCGAAATATCAAGGGTACAGCGAGAAAACGGCCGGCCCTTTTTTTCCCGCACGATTGGGCTGAGCGGCGATAATGAACCGGTCGATCTTGAATATGGCGCGAAAATCAGCGGCCGTATGGGACAGTGGAATATTGGGGCGCTGTCGATCAGACAGGCGGAGTTCGGTGGTATCGATGCCTCCGATATTCTTGTCGGCCGCGTAACGCGCAACGTTCTGGATGAGTCCACTGTCGGCGTCATCATGACGTCTGGTGATCCCACTTCAAACCTGGACAATACTCTGGTAGGCGTCGATTTTCTCTATCTGAATACGAATCTACCGGGTGGGCGCACGATCGAGGCTGGGGCCTGGTATCAGCAGAGTGATACAGAGGGGCTCGATGCTGACGATGCAGCCTGGGGACTTCAATTGCGTATGCCGAACACCAACGGACTTCGCGCAGGAATTACCGTGAAGGAGATCCAGGGGAATTTTAATCCTGCGCTTGGATTTGTTAATCGGCGCGGCGTACGTGATTACATTGGAGAGCTCAGTTATACCTATAGACCCAAAGGCCGTTACTTGCGGGAAATTTTCGCCGGTATAGATGCCCGCCGCGTAGAACGATTGGACGGTGGATTAGATTCTTCGTTAATCAGCCTTCGATTTCTGGATATCTCAAATCACAGTAGCGACAGAGTGCAGGCAAAATATCGTTTGAAGGAGGAGGGGCTAACGGAGCCTTTTGAGATCTCCACCGGAGTCATAATCCCACCCGGAACGTATTCCTTCGACGAATACGGAATCAGCATCAATACGGGCAGACACCGCACGTGGTCGGCGGATGCCAGCGTCTTCAAAGGTACTGACTTTGACGGCGAAAAACGGTCGGTAAAGGGTGGGTTGTTCTGGAAGCCCTCAAAACATTTCAATCTTCAGGGAACATACCAATACAATGACTTTGAATTGCCCCAGGGCAATTTCGTTACCCGGCTCATCACCCTTCAATCCGATATTGTGTTTTCCGATACCTTGTCATGGGTCAACCTGATGCAATATGACAACGTATCGAACAACCTGGGGATCAACAGCCGCGTCCATTGGATCCCCGAGGCCGGTCGTGAAATGTTCTTCGTGATCAACCACAATCTGCTGGACGGTATAGACGGCTTCCAGTCCGACCGATCGGAGATCACACTAAAGGCTAACTACACCTTCCGCTTCTGAGGTGATGCGAATTTCGCCTAATTGCTTGGTTCGGCGTAGAGAAGCGCGTTGAACAGAAACTTGTACGTGCCGTGTGTTTGGGCGCGGTGCTGGGCGCGGAAGCCAATGAGTATTACGCGCCCGTCCTGATATCCTGCGTCCACTACGGCGGCCCGGCGAGCAAGTTCCTCGTTGCCTGACATCCATCCCATCAGGAGCAAATTATCTTCCGGATAGCTGGCTACAACCTGCCTCTGCCAGTCCGCCGAAGGTGGCAACCAGGTGCTATAAGCCACACTGCGAAAAAACATCGCTGCCGCCTCCGCTGGCATTCCGTAGCCAATAGGAGATTCGTTATTCACCTTGATGCGCAAAAGTGAAGTTGGCACAAAGAATTCATCTTCCGCCAGCCCGTCCAGGACGTTCTTTACGGGCAGATTGAATTCTTTCGCGAATAACGGGCCGGCGTTATCAAGCGCTACTAATGTTCCGCCCTTCGCAACGAACTTCCGCAACGTTTCAACGCCCGAATCCCCGATGCCCCCTTCATACTTGGGTGGATACGCGTCAATAGCACTGGCATATCTGGCGGAATCGGGTTTCGGCATGCCTGTTTTGATCACCGCCGGACTTTCATTGGCGAAAACGATGACGTCAAATTTACGGTTTAGATCGCCCCTGATATCTTCGTTGTGCAAGGTGCTAAACGGAATGCCGAAATCGTCGAACAGATACCGCGTCCAACCTTCATCCATATTGGGCCGCCATGATTGATACAGCCCGATGCGGGGCTTGCGCAAGGCCACCGTCGCAACGCTTTCCAGGTCGTCGAAACCATGCGCCGTTACATGCCATTTCTCCAATAGGGTCGGTAGTATTTCTTCAAGCTGCGCCGTTCGCCTGACAATAAAACTACCCGCCGGCACCTGAAAACCACTGCCCTTGATGTCGCCTGTGGAACGATAGATTTCGGCGCCCGTCCCGAGCAGCGCAAAAGCAACCGCATAGGAGGCATTGATCCGGGAATCGAGAACAATATAGGACGACGGTGCCGGCATCGTTACGCTCGGGTAGGGAACGCCGTCCAGCTTATCGAGCGCTACCTCGAAAGGGCTGTCAATCTGATTAAACGACACACCCATTTGCATCGGCAATGAATGAGACGCGTTGTCCTGCAGGGCCCTGGGGACGCCACTGGGATATTTTCGTTCCCCGAGTATGTTGAGCACATACGGCCGGTATGGCTGCGCGACCAGGATGACAAACGTTCCCTCGGGAAAAGTCTTGCCGTCTGCGACAAAATCGGACTTAGCCTGATGAATTTCGGCCCCACCGAACTGCAGCATCTCGAGCATACGAAGCGTCGTCGGATAATCGCTTTGCTGTGTGGGTATCACGAAGGCAAATGGTTCGCCCGGCCGACGCGCTTCAACGGCGTCTTTACCCATCTTGTAATAATTGTACAACCAATCTTCTTTTTGTTGAGCCGCGGTCTCTAAGAGGCTCATCGTCGAGTTCAACAAATAGTCGACGATGTCTCGCAATCGCCACCAGCCTCCGGGCCAAGGGTCCGGATAGCGAAGGCTCTTTTGCGAATAGAATTCCGATATTTCATTTGGGTCCACATAAATCGGTGTCGCGATATTGACCGAAGCGATTTCAGTGAATAGTCCCGTCGTGTTATGAACCATAGCGTTAGACGTTAGCGTGCCTTTCCACCAGGTTGACGCAAACATGGCGTCATGGACGACCCCTTTGAGGTCTTCTTTTTGCGCGTCATAGTCCATGTTTGCGCCGATAAGACCAACCCCGCGGAAAATCAGAGGATGAATATTCGGGTCGGCTGGTTCCAGAAACGGCGGAACGAACATACGGGCGTTGTTTTTGCCCATTTGATGCGGATCGTTATAAATTTGCGGAAACCAGTCATGCCACAAGACGCGGCTAATGGCCTTGGTCTCCATGAGGTTGTTGGCGATCCCATCACGGTTATTGTCATGGCCGGCATAGTGGTGATAAAGCCACGGCATCGGCCCACCTTCGTATTTTGTATCGAGGTGCTCTCGGTACCATTCGCTTATCATTAGCTGCCCGTCCGGGTTAGCAACCGGTATCATCAACACGATGACGTCATCCAGCACCTTGTCAGCATCAAACGGGGTGTCCCCTGTGGCGAGTCTGTATGCAGATTCCATAACGCCCTGAGACATGCCGATCTCAGATGCATGCAGTCCGTGCGTGATAAGTACGATGACCTTTCCTTCCCGGCTAAGTCGCCTGGCCTCTTCAGGCGATAGCCCTCGCGGGTCGCTCAGTCGTTTTGTAATTTGCCGATAACGATCGAGATTCGCCATGTTTTCCTCGGACGTGATCACCGCCATGATCATCGGTTCACCCAAGGTCGTTTGCCCGATGGTCGTCACCGAAACTTTGTCGGATTCCTCATCGAGTTTTTCAAAATATGCCCGAATCTGGTGGTAGTCCGCGAGCTTACGGTCCGCGCCGACCTGATGTCCCAGAAATTCCTCCGGCGATGTCTGAGCTTCAAGAGTTAATGGCAACAACACGAGCGCGAATGTAATCAGCGTTATTCTCATTGTGTTCGTCCTCACGGACTTCAGCGCAAGTCGCTGCCGCCAGGCTGCCCGTATAATTATTCAGAATTTTGCTTCGACGTTTCTCAATTCGGATAATACGCTCATAATTTTTCAGAAAACTGGCAAGTTCCACAATGAGGAACAGCACGGTTTTTATTTCGCGGGATTTTCGATCTCGAGACCTTTCGGGCGTATGCCGTTTTATGTATTTACGTGCAAGGGTGGTGTCGGCATCACGGCCAATTCGGTCTTTACGGGCGAGGTGACTTCTGGAAAGGTTTGAATTGCTGACGGTTCTGGTGTCGTTTAGGTACAATTCACATTCGATGTATTAATTAGTACTCGTCCCACTCCAATAAATTTGCTGGGATAACAGGAGATATCCGTGAGTGTAGTCGAGGCCGCGCCAATATCGGCACCACCAATGCCCGATCGAACGATCTGTGCAAGAGATGTATTCGATATTGACGTTGATATGGAAGTACCGGCCTTTTCTACGCGTAGCCAATTTGTGCCTGACATTGACGAAGCATATGTTTTTGATCGGATAACAACTATCGCGATTCTGGCGGGGTTTAAGCACAATCGAAGTGTGATGATCCAGGGCTATCACGGCACCGGAAAATCAACGCACATCGAGCAAGTTGCAGCACGGCTAAACTGGCCGACCGTCCGGGTAAATCTCGATGGCCACATCAGCCGGCTCGACCTGGTCGGTAAAGACGCAATTGTGATGCGGGATGGCCATCAGGTAACCGAATTTCAGGAAGGCATACTGCCTTGGGCGATTCAGAACCCGATGGCCTTGGTCTTTGATGAATATGACGCCGGACGACCGGACCTGATGTTCGTGATTCAACGAGTATTGGAAGCGGAAGGCAAGCTGACATTGCTCGACCAGAAACGTGTCATTTCCCGCCACGACGGGTTTCGTCTTTTTTCAACGACAAACACAGTTGGACTCGGCGATCCCACGGGTCTATACCATGGCACCCAGCAAATAAATCAGGGCCAAATGGATCGCTGGAATATCGTAACGACTCTGAACTACTTAACGCATGCGACCGAAGTAAAGATAATTCTTGCGAAAGAGCCTGATTACGATAACAAGGAAGGTCGTGAAGTTATTTCTAACATGGTACGTGTGGCTGACCTGACTCGAGCCGGATTCATGATAGGAGATATTTCGACGGTAATGAGTCCGCGGAGCGTGATCGTATGGGCGCAAAATTCACGAATATTCGGAGACGTCGGTATTGCCTTCCAGTTGAGCTTCCTGAACCGATGCGACGAGTCAGAGCGCGTAGTCGTGGCTGAGTATTTTCAGCGATGTTTCAACATGGACCTGAATGAATCGGCAAGTAATCTGATCATGGGGTAGTAGCGATCACTTTTGGACCAATGAATTTTGAGCTATCGCAGTAACGCCAGGGAAATATTTGAGCACGCGTTAACGACTACGATGCGTGCAATTGCGAAAGAGGGCGCGATGGACCTCCCAATTGCAATTGCTTCTCGTGATTTGAATGGCGTTCGTGAGCAAGTGTCGCGCCTGCCGGATAAGGCAGATTCAATGGATATTGCGGAAGTTCGGGGAAATGCGGACTCCGCCGCTCTTAAGCATCGTTATCATGATTCCGCGCTTCACCGAAAACTAATGCCCGCCCATTCAGTTGCACGCGATGTATTCAATGCAATTGAAGAGGCGCGCGTAGAGGCAATCGGCGCCATCAAAATGCAAGGCGTGCGAGCCAACCTGGCGGTCCTCGCTCAAAAAAGAGTGCTTAGATCGGGCGTATCGAAAAGACCCGGCGATTACGCCAGCTCTCTTTCCACAATTGTGGGCCTGATCGTTCGAGAACGCCTGACAGGCGAGCCGCCCCCGGAGGCCGCCAGAAGAGCGGTCGAAAGCCAGCGCCGTTCACTGGAGCTTCGTGTCGGACATTTGATCGACTCGCTCAACGCGAGCGTATACGACCAGAAAAGTCTGTCCTTGATCAGTCTGCGCATAATTGAGGAATTAGTTGGTGACGATTCGAATCCCGCCTACGAGGAGGCGGAACCGGATGCAGATGACGAAACGGACGATGAAGATTTTGAAGTTGCCGACATCGATATCGGTATCGAAGACAATGTCGAAATGATCGGGCACGAGGATGGCGCTGAACAAGACAGCGAGTCGGTCGGCGACCCAATCTACGTCGAAACTGAAGATGACAAAGCCGATCCCGGAGAAGGTAGCCACGAGGGAACTGTTCCGTGGCGGCCGCCGGAGTCACTTCCGCAACGCGTAGTCGGCGCTCCTGCCTATAAGGTGTTTACGGACGCCTATGACGTTGTCGTAAACGCGGAAGATGTTTGTGAGGCTACGGAACTCGAAAACTTGCGCAACTACCTGGATGAGCAGATGGTCGACATGTCCGCTGCCATCTGTAAGTTGGCAAACCGCTTGCAGCGACGACTATTGGCATACCAACGATTCTATTGGCAGTTTGATCTCGACGAAGGTGCCCTCGATACGCAGCGATTGTCTCGAGTCATTACGAGTCCACAAGACCCACGTGCCTACAAGAGACAGACTGAGCTCGAATTCAAGGATACAGTCGTAACGCTGTTACTCGACAACTCTGGCTCCATGCGAGGTAGGCCGATTTTGACCACCGCGGTCGTGGCTGACGTCCTTACACGTACTTTGGAGCGTTGCGGCGTAAAAGTCGAGATACTGGGATTCACTACTGCCGACTGGCAAGGTGGTCGAAGTCATGAGGCCTGGATTCTCGAGGGCAAGCCGGATAAACCGGGCCGACTCAATGATCTGCTTCATATTATCTACAAGTCGGCCGACGCATCTTGGCGAAGGTCGCGCCGCAATTTGGGACTGATGATGCGGGAAGGTCTCCTGAAAGAAAATATTGACGGTGAAGCGCTGCTTTGGGCCCATGGGCGATTGATTAAGCGAAACGAAGAGAGACGCATTCTCATGGTAATCTCAGACGGCGCACCCGTCGATGACAGCACGCTGACTGAAAACTCCAAGACGTATCTGGACAGTCACCTACAAAAGGTTATCCACTGGATTGAGACTTGCTCTAGTGTTGAGTTGAATGCCATCGGCATCGGTCACGACGTTACACGCTACTATAGTTCCTCCGAGACGGTTTCTGACGTCGATCAACTAGCCAGCGCGATGACAGGGCGACTTGCCGCGTTATTTGAGAGAAACCCGCCACGACCGAAAATTGTTTCAATGGGTGCGCGAACATGAGTAATTAGTCGAATGACCGCGAATAATTCATTGCTGTATATCGATCGAATAAGCAAAGCATTCGGTGGGGTTGTTGCACTCGACTCAGTAAGTTTCGACATTCGTGCAGGGAGTATCGTCTCGCTGGTCGGCCCGAACGGTGCCGGAAAGACTTCTCTGTTTAACATTATTGCCGGAATTTATTCATGTGATCATGGGCGAATAGTCTTCGACGGCCAAGATATCTCGAACCTGGCTCCACACAAGCGGGTGTTGCTAGGCCTCGGTCGGACATTTCAGAATATTCGACTTTTCTCGAGTCTGAGTGTGCTCGAAAACGTCATACTTGGCGCTTTTTGCCGTGCGCGCTCCAATATTCTGGATGCAATTATCTCGCGCGACCGTGACCGGCGCGAACGACATCAGATCCGCGACCAGGCTGTTGAACTGCTAAATTGGGTCGGAGTCGGTGAATTCATGCACCATCGGCCCGCAGAACTTTCCTATGGCAATCAGAGGCGGGTCGAGATAGCTCGAAGCCTTGCTACGAATCCCAAGCTCTTGATTCTCGACGAACCGACCGCCGGTATGACAGCCGCTGAGGCGCAAGAGATTGTTGACCTCATGCATAAGCTAACCGCCAAAGGGATCACATTGTTATTGATTGAGCACAATATGAAAGTCGTGATGTCCGTTTCGGATATCGTCGTCGTTATCGATTTCGGTCACAAAATCGCGCAAGGTGAGCCGCAACAAATTGTTAAGGATCCGCGAGTAATCGAAGCGTATCTCGGCACAGCGGATTGAGGCGGTGTTAAGTATCGAAAACCTGACTGTGAGCTACGATCGGGTACCAGCTGTAGTGGGGGTTGAGTTAGAGATCAAGAAGGGTGAAGTCCTGGTTATCCTCGGTGCGAACGGCGCTGGCAAGACAACAATAATCAAGTCGATCATGGGCCTCCTGAAACTAACAGACGGTTCGATCGTATTTGGCGCGGAGCATAAACTTCACAAACTTAAGTCGCATATGATTCATCGACTGGGAATCAGTTGGGTACCTGAGGGGCGTGAAATCTGGGGAACGCTTTCGGTTCTGGATAACCTTCGGATGGGTGCATTCATTGTCGCTGAAAAGAAAGAGATAGAAAGGCGTTTACAAGCGACCTTCGATCTCTTCCCGATCTTGAAGGACAAGAAGAAACAACTGGGAAGCCTACTCAGTGGCGGCGAACAACAGCAACTTGCTATTGCACGCTGCCTGATGTCGGACCCGCAACTGATATTAATGGACGAGCCGTCACTGGGTCTGGCTCCGATAGCGGTTGACCATGTATTTGATATTGTGCAAGGGATCAAACAACGCGGCATCAGCGTCTTGATGGCGGAACAGAATGCGCGAAAGGCATTGCAGGTCGCGGACAATGTGCACATTCTCGAGACGGGCCGAATCGTTGATCGCGGATTGCCAGCAGATATCGCTGCCAGAGATGTCGTGAGAGAGCTTTTCCTGGGGAACCAGGGTTAAGCGGATTAGATCCTTCGATTCTGACGGAAATGTAAATGAAATATCATCACGGGGGGGCGTAAATTGGATCTTTTCGTTCAGCAACTGCTCAACGGCCTGGTAATTGGTAGTACGTATGCGGTTGTGGCGATCGGATTTTCTCTGGTATTCACTGTGCTGCGGATCGTCAATTTTGCACACCCGGAAATTTTCATGGTCGGGATGTTTGGCGGCCTGTTTGCCGGCACTTACATTTCAGACAACTTTTTCGTGATGTTAGGGGCCGGTGCGATCACCGCGATGATCGTTGGCGGTATCGTTGAGAGGCTAGTGCTAAGACCCCTGCGTCATCACGATATGATCATGGGGCTTATTGCCACCTTGGGGGTTGCGTTCGTATTGTCTAATGGTATGGCCGCGCTCGTAAGCTCTGACCCGATCAAATATCCTCAATCCATCCCGCACAAATTCGTCGTGCAGGGATTCGTATTGCTATCTATGAAGCAGGTCGTCAATCTTATTATTTCGGCCTTGCTGCTTGCTGCCGTTAGCTTTTATGTACACGGAACGCGTTATGGCCGCGCGACGAGGGCGATCGCAGAGCGGCCCGACATTGCCGCGGCATTTGGTGTCAACGTGGATCGCGTATCGCAGGTCACCGTAATGTTGGCCTCGGCTATGGCTGGCATCGCAGCCGTATCTATCGGTACCCTTTATTCAAGCGCGTATACATTCATCGGACTTTTTTATGGCGTCAAGTCGTTCATTTGCATGTTGGTAGCGGGAAATCGTTATTTCGAAGGCGTGATAATTATCGCGCTGGTACTGGGTATCCTGGAAGCCATGGTAGTTGGATATGTTTCCTCCGCTTACCGTGACATGGTCGCCTTTTCTCTCCTCATAGTGGTGTTGTTTTTTCGGCCAGAGGGAATATTTGGATCGTACTCGCTAACGGGTGATCGGCCGTGACCAGTTTCGCTTTCTGGGAACCTATTATTGTCATTTGTCTTATAAATGTCATATTCGTAACAGGTCTCTACATAAATGCGCTCTCGGGAATACTGCAGCTTTGTACTGCAGCGCTTGCTGGCATCGGGGGGTACTCGTCCGCGGTCCTTACGACCAATTTTGGGTGGCCGTTTATTCCATCGATTGTGGTGGGCGCGTTTGCTGGTGCCGTAATTGGAACGCTGCTCGCGATCGTCACAGCGAGAATGGCTGTATTTATTCTGAAATTGGTGACACTCGCATTTGGCGAAATGGCCGTCATCTTCGCTTTCAACCTCGACTACATCGGCGGCGCAAACAGTTTTGCAGGTATCCCTCTCGAAACAGGTCTGCTCGTAGCATCAATCGGTGCGGCGCTGGCTGTATATATCGCATGGCAGATCGACAGGTCGCCGTCCGGTAACGCAGCGCGTTGTGTACGTGATGACCCCGTTGCTGCAGAAGCGATCGGAATCTCCGTACTGAAAATTCGTATACTGACCTTCGCGATCGGGGCAGCTTTAATCGGAATGGGCGGCGCCATTCAGGCGCACTATCTACTAATCATAAATCCTACCGAGCTCGGTTTTTTTGTTTCATTGACCTACATAATATTTCTCGTCGTCGGGGGTATTCAGACACTTTGGGGTCCAATCTTGATTGCAGTCGTGCTTACCGCTTTACCGGAGGCATTACGTTTCGCAAGCGAATACCGGCTAGTCCTATACGGATTCGTCATCGTCCTGATCGTGCTCATGCGTCCAGAGGGCTTAATTACGAGAAAATCATTAAGGAGATCATCTTATGAAAGTCATGGATAACATCAAACTATTAAAGATATTGGCCTGGTCCATTCTCTCGCTCGCGATGCCGACTTCGGTGTTTGCAGGAGACGACAAGGCAGATTCCTGGGTGCTTGTCCACGCCGGGACACTGCTGGCCGTACCAGGCCAGCAACCAGAGACGGAAAAAACCATCGTTATCAAGAATGGGGTCATTGAGTCGGTTTTGAATGGTTTTGTGCCAGCGGCGGACACCGCGGCTGTTGATGCTGAGGTTGTGTCTCTTAAGGATCGCTTCGTTCTTCCCGGCCTAATGGACATGCACGTGCACCTCAGCTTTGATGCAACAAGCGGTGCGGCGAGAAAATATGATGATGCGGACATGGCGGTTACGGCAGTTAGCAGCGGCCAGAAGATGCTGATGGCGGGATTTACGACCGTACGCGACACAGCGTCATCAGGTCCGGCCATGTTCAGCGTGCGTGAGGGGATCAACAAGGGGCGCATAAGCGGGCCGCGCATCTTTGCTGCTGGCATGGCGATTTCGCCAACGGCCGGACATGGCGATCACATGCTCGATAATCGGGTTGAACAGCTTTTCTGTGACGGACCTTATGAGTGCCGAAAAATGGTTCGACAACAAATCCGGGTGGGGGCAGACTTCATCAAAATTACCGCGTCCGGCGGTGGCAGTGAAGACAATGGTGGGCCGGACGATCCGGCGGAAATGCTCGATGATGAGATTAGGGCGGTTGCGGACGTTGCCCACAGCATGAAGCGACTGGTCACCGCCCATGCGCATGGGGCAGCCGGAATAAACGCAGCTTTACGCAATGGCGTGGATTCGATCGAGCACGGCACCTTCCCCGATAAGGAGTCCATTCGCCTGTATAAGCAGACTGGCGCGATCCTGGTTCCAACTCTCGCGTATATAACAGGATGGGATGAAGAGTATCTCGCCGGATTATCACCCGAACAGCAGATCCGCAAACAGCAGTTCATTGATCTGCAGCCAAAAGGTGTTGCGATGGCCTACAAAGCCGGAGTGCTTATCGCGGCGGGCACAGATTTTGGCGGTCTGATACCTCACGGGGACAACGCTCGAGAACTCATTGCCTACGTCGATTTAGCGGGTATGAGCGAAATGGATGCCTTAGTGACGGCAACCGTTAATGGTGCGAAGCTGCTGCGTAAAGAAGATGTACTCGGCACGCTGGAACCCGGAAAGTTCGCAGACCTGATCGCGACCAAAACAAGTCCGCTCGATGACATTAAAGTTCTTAAGGACATACCCTTCGTGATGAAAGGCGGCGTCGTCTACAAGGACGAATAGATGCAACAGATGACTGACGACGATGCAACGAAAATCCCGGTTGTGATCATCACCGGGTTTCTGGGCAGCGGAAAGACCACTTTACTCAATTTCCTTGTAAAGCAGCCCGATCTGAAATCCACGGCCGTGATTATCAACGAGTTCGGTGAAATCGGGATCGATCACCTACTCGTAGAAACCAGCTCGGAGAAAATGATCGAAATAAACAACGGTTGCATTTGTTGCACCATACGAGGCGATCTTCAGGATAAGTTGGGTTCGTTGGCAATGTGGCTGGACACCGGGCGGCTCCCACCGGTCGATCGGGTTATCGTCGAAACAACCGGGTTGGCGGATCCAGCACCAATCATGCATACGCTCATGACCGACGAGCATCTGCTGAATCGGTATCGTCTAAGTGGCGTCGTAACGTTGATTGATGCAATCACGGGTTTATCATCTCTCAATCGCTTTCCGGAAGCGGTGAAGCAGATTGCGATTGCCGATCAACTGATCTTCTCAAAGACCGATCTTGTTGACTCCCTGTCTGACAGGGACAGTTACGTGAAACTCAGAAAACGTGTCAAAGAAATCAATTCCCGTGCCATTATTCATGATGTTGTAAAAGGCGAAATCGATGCAAGCACACTCCTGCGTCAGGAAATCAACGAGAGCGAAAGGGCAATCGATGATATCAGGGTTTGGTCGCGCTCCGCTGTCGAGATCCCTGATGCAAATGCACATATTCATGATACTGCTCGATGCGATATCAAGACCTTTGCAATTGAACTCGCAAAACCCGTAGACAGGGATCAATTCAACGAGTTTCTTCAAGCGCTGGCAATTGAGTTCGGCGAGAACCTGTTAAGAATGAAGGGTATTCTTCATGTTATCGATCGACCGGAACAACCGGCGGTTATCCACGGAGTGCAACATGTATTCTTTCCAATTCTTTGGTTGGACGAATGGCCGAGTAAAGAACGCACGTCGACACTCGTCTTCATAACTCAGGGATTGGAACCGGCTATAATTCAAGCGCGTTTCAATGAAACATTCGCTGATTACCTTTGAGACCGGGGAAATATTACAATGAATGAAAACGGTCGTAGTTGCATTCGACGGATATTCAAGAGTTTTGCCGCTTTCCTGATCCTGGCAACACTGCAACCCGCCCATGCCCAGCTATTCGACGACACGTTTATTGAGCGAGTTCGAGCAACTTCCCAGATGATCCCGGGACACCTGCCCCTCGAGCTCCGTTTTCAAGTATTTGCCCATTACTCGGGACCGATGTCCTCGTGGGTCCAAGACGGGTCGTCGGCTGTTGTTCCGGGTGTCATCGGCGTATTCCAGATTCGATTTCCCGACAGCTGGATTATGGTTGACGCCGGCGCCGAGAAAGAAATGATCCAATGGGAAGTGGAGTTCTCGGAAGAAGACTACGAGCTTGTGGGCCAGGCGCTTCGAGGGGCGAACATGATCGTTGCGACCCATGAGCATGCCGATCACATCGCCGGGTTGGTGCGCGGGACCTGGGCAGCCGATGCAGCGAGGCGGGCGTTGCTGACTTCTGAGCAGCTGGAAGCCCTGGTTATTGGGCCGGATCATCCGGGAATTCAGATTTCCCGGAGTCGGGCTGAGCAGTTTTTGTCAGTTAAGTATGACCGGTTGCTGCCCATTTCACCGGGAGTCGTGCTGATCAAGGCACCCGGGCATTCTGCCGGTTCTCAAATTATCTTTGTCAATCTCGACGATGGAACTGAACTACTGCTTGTTGGTGATGTAGTTTGGGTGACAACGGCACTGGAGAGCGGTTCGCAAAGGCCACTGGCTTTGAGTGCCAGACTTGGTGAAGACAGGGATGCCCTGGCGTCGCAAATTCAGTGGTTGCAACAAATGCGACAAGACGGCCTACGGGTCGTCGTTGCGCACGACGCCCCCGCGCTGGATGCGCTTATTGATATGGGTGTAATCAAGAGCGGCGTGTATCTTGCCGAGTCAGACTGAGTTTGCAATTACATATTGGTTTCTTGGCTTTTCAGCCAACGATCGATTTTCGCTTCCAGCATACTTAATGGGAATGCGCCTTCATTGAGTACTTGTGCATGAAACGCTTTGACGTCAAATCGCTCGCCCAGGGTACTTTCGGCACGCGTTCTGAGTTCCCGAATTTTCAATTGTCCGATCTTGTATGCGAGCGCGAGAGCGGGCGTCGCCATATAGCGTTCAGCCTCCGAAATGGCGCCGGTTTCGCTGGTAGCGGAATTGGAATGCATGTAATCCAGTACCTGTTCGCGGCTCCAGCCTTTGTAATGCAGGCCCGTATCGACCACGAGCCGAATAGCTCGCCATAGCTCAGCGTTCAAGGAACCGAAATACTGGTACGGATCCGAATAGACACCCAATTCCTTTCCCAATGACTCGGCATAAAGGCCCCAGCCTTCGCTGTATGCCCGATTTCGAGTGAATTTTCGAAAGCGAGGATAGTTTCCTGCGACTTCGGACGACAGTGAGCCCTGGAAATGATGCCCTGGTACCGCTTCGTGCAGGAAAGTCGACTCCATCGCCCACTTTGGTCGCGACGATGGCTCATAGGTATTGACATAGAATACGCCAGGGCGGGAACCATCTGGTGTTGCACGCTGGTACCCTGCTGAAGTAGTTCTTTCCCGGAATTGTTCCACCGCGCGGATTTCGTAATCGGCTTTGGGAAACTTATTGAACAGTTTCCTCGCCTTGGAGTGCACATCATTTCGCAACGCACGGTAGCCGTCTAACAACTGTTCGCGCGTCGCATAATAAAATTGAGGGTCGTTTCTCAAGTATTCAAAAAAATCACTTAAGGATCCGTCAAACCCAACCTCATGCATTACAGCGTGCATCTCGCCGTGGATTCGATTTACCTCGTTGACGCCGAGTTCGTGAATCTCATCGGGCGTAAGGTCGGTAGTTGTTTGTTTTCGTACCTTGTAGGAGTACCAGGCTGCGCCTCCGGGTAATACGTTGATTCCCGCAGTATCGCGACAGGCTGGCATATATTCCTGACGAATGAAGTCTCGCATCATTTTGTACGCAGGCACTAACTTTTCCTGAATTGCGGCTGTGTAGGCCAGCGTGAGTCGTTCCTTGTCTGCGGAGCTGAACGATTCAGGAATTTTCGTAATTGGCAGGAAAAACAAGCTGTCCTCAGGATTGTCCGTGACCTGCGAATTCAGTTGCGGTAATACCCGTTCCATCAGGATTTGAGGGTGGACGAAATCTCGCTCCACGCCTTCACGCATATTGCCTCTCGCCTGCTTCATCCAGACGACAAAACCGTCGATACGCTCAAGAAAATCATCGTAATCTTTGACGGTCGTGAACGGGTGCAATCCCGAACCGGAACCGTAAAGGACAAAGTCGTTGGGGATGCTGTGGAACTGGTTGAAGGGCAGCAGATGAGTGGAGTGATCGAGCCCTTCGAGCGCAATTTCGCGGTAGTACTTGAACATCTCGTAGCTGGTTCGATCGTGCTGATCAAGTCCCGCGGGGTCAATTGCGCTGACGGCAGCGACGTATTTTTCCTCCAATGCTCTGGCCATCGCCCTGTATTTCGGGCCGATGGTATTAGGGAAGCGATTGTTATAGCGGTTATCTCCAATCAAAGTCGCGTTGATTGGATTCAATTGAAGATACTCCTCGTAGTACTCTTCGAACAGCTCGTATAACTGCGACTGCTTAGCTGTCGGGTGAGATTGATCAACGCCTTCGTGGGTGACGTTTTCTACGACAGTAATTTGATGACCGTTGTTATCACATGCAATCAATAAGAATGGAAATACAATCGCAATGGGCGTGAAATATAAAAGTGACGGGAAATCGGCGAACGATACCTTCATCGTATTGATCCACGTTTTAAATGAATGAGCGACCATAAATCGTATTGCTAAATTCATGTCGATTCTTCTCCAGCAATGGCAGACGTAGGAAGTTTTTCGCTGTCGCCTGGATCCAATGTCACTCTAAATATGAATATACCCATATACGCCAGCACTATGGAAAGCAACGGGTTTATGTAATTCAAGAGGGTATACGGCACATAAGCAAAAGTGGCGACTCCCAAAGTACCGGCCATAAATGCGCCAGCCGTAGACCAGGGAATGAGCGCTGCTGTCTGTGTACCACCTTCTTCCAACAAGCGACTGAGCATCCTTCTCTTCAGGCCAGCTTTGTCAAATACTTCGCGATAAACATTGCCGTTAAGAATGATGGACATGTAATTCGTACCCAATGCAACATTGGATAAAAACGTCGTACAGATAACCAGCGTCACGAGGTTTGCGGCGGAACTGATTTTTTCAACAATTTTTTCAACCAGTACGGTCAGGTACCCGACTTTTTCAAGAACGCCGCCCAGACACAAAGCCAGGTACGCCAGAGAGAAGGTCCACATCATGCTCTGGATTCCACCTCTGAGCAAAATGGCGTCAACCAGTTCGACACCCGATTCCTCGGTATAACCGTAATTGATAGCGGTCAACGCGTCGGTCAGGTTTGAACCCTGAAATACCAAAGAAATGATCGTGGCCAGAAATGTTGCGGCAATCATCGCTGGAATTGCACTGACTTTCATCATCATCATGACAAGAAGTGCGACTATCGGAAGCATCACAACCAGACTCAGATTAAACTTTTCGTCGAGAATGCTTTGAATCTGCGTCACCTGATTCAGATCTATGTTCGTGTCCGCTGCAGATCCAAATCCCATGATCGTATAGATGACAAGACAAATAACGTATGCGGGCACAGTCGTGTAAAGCATGGCGACAATGTGATCGTAGATATTCGTTTCAGCGGACGCTGCCGCAAGATTGGTTGTATCGGAAATAGGCGATAATTTGTCCCCAAAATAGGCGCCGGAGATAATCATGCCCGCTATCAGCGGTGGAGATATGCCCAAGCTAATGCCTATGCCCATCAGAGCCAGCCCCACGGTGCCCACGGTACCCCAGGAGGTGCCGGTCGCAAGAGATGTCATGCTACAAATGATCAGGCCCATCGGCAGAAAATACTGGGCGTTTACGAATTCCAGTCCGTAGTAAATGAGTGCCGGGACAGTGCCTGAGTGAATCCACGACCCCATGATGGTTCCGATCAATAAGAAAATGACCATTGCGGGCGTTGCGCGGCCGAGACTGTCTTTCATCCCGTCGATCATCTCGACCGTCGTGTATCCATATGAATAGGAATACGCGCCGGTAAGGAGCAGAGCCAGTATCAACAAGGCGTGCACGCCGATCTCTAATATCACGATCCCGGTGATGAGGATCAGTATCGTGCCGAAACAGACGATGAGTGAAGCCGCAATTGTCGGTCGCTTCTGGGGTTGCATGATTTGTTCCTTGAGGCTTGTAGTTCTTGTCAGATATAAACTTGCCCGAAGTCGAGACCTAACTCAACTCCTTTGGAACCGTCCTCGTAACCGACACGCGCCCGATTGGCGCTGTCGACTCGGAGTCCGAACTAGAGTATAATTTCAGAACATACATTCCAGTATGTGGAACAATTCAATTTTGTTGAGTCCAAATGACGCAGTATATACAGTCGATCGAGCGCGCAGTTCGCGTTCTAAAGGTCCTTTCCGAGGGCGACAACCTCATGGGTGTCACCGAGATTGCGGAAAAGCTCAATCTGGGAAAGAGTACGGTACATCGAATTCTGGCGTCCTTGATGCGGTCGAATATGGTACGGCTGAACCCGACGAGCCATCAATATTCGCTCGGCTACGGTTTGCTGCAATTGACCGCCGGGTTGTTGCGTAGCTCGGAGATTTCGATAACTGCGCTTTCCTATCTGCGCGATTTACGTCAGGAAACCGGCGAAACAGTCGCCCTGAACGTTCGGGATCATGATTATCGTACGGTGGTGGAGCGCTTGGATACACTGCATGAAATTCGATACGTTACCGAGATCGGTCGGCCAATACCGCTTGACGTCGGAGCTGGTGGGAAGGCGATACTGGCCTTCATGGACGAAATTGAAGTGCGAAGGATCCAGAAACTTTCGAAATTGAGCAGGAAACAGGTCCGGGACCTTGACAGGGAGCTGGCGGATATCAGGGCAAAGGGTACCGCATGCACATTTGGCGAGAGATTCCCCGGGGCCGGCGCGATTGCCGCGCCCGTTTTCAACCACGTTGGCGATGTTATCGCTTCGGTAATCGTGCTTTGCCTGGAATCGAGACTTGATACTGCGACAATTGCAGTCTTTAGGAAGCTTGTTCAAAAAACTGCGACGAATATTTCTCGGGAGCTCGGTTGGCAGGCAGAAGGATCTCGTCAATTGCGAGAGCGGGTCGCGGCTAGATGATTTGGGACCAAATTACAATACATTATGAGGAAGGACGATGACCAATGAAAGCACAGCACCATTCAAGGATCTATCTGATCGGCTGGTGAAAGCGTTGCATCTGGATTCGCCGCCCGTCGGCGTATTGTGGACTACCAGAAAACCTGAAGGTGTCCAGCGGATTGATCGGACATTAAAAGGTTGTATGTTTCTTGACGTTGCAAGACTGGAACATAAGACTTTCTATGCAGATGCCGAGAACAATAAGGATTGTAAAAACGGTAGTCATTACCTCGGTTTTACACCACCTTTTGAGGGCCAGTATTCCGGTGATTGGCCGGCGGGACAATTTCCGGACAAGGGACGGAGCATTGTTAAAACGCCGGTCGCATTTCGAAGAAACATACCGCATTACACGATTGTACCGTCCGGCACCGTCAAATATATGGTGTTCGGCCCCCTGGATGTATTTCCTTTCGACAATTCCTGGGGTGGCGGCGTAGTCAATGTTTTTCTTAGTGCGAAAGCAGGACTGTTTCTTGCCAGAGCTGCCGACTATGAGGCCGGTGGCGCCACCGAAGGAACTACTGGTCCATCCACCTGTTCCATGGTCATGTCGAAACCGTTAATGACCGGTGAAGTAACTTATACGCTCGGCTGCTTCGGTTTTCGCCAATTCGTCAAGATTAAACCGGAAGAGGTCGTTTTCGGCATTCCATTCGAAAAACTGGAAAACGTTGTCGATAATCTGGAAGTGCTGCTGGATAACCGCCCCGATCTGGTCGAATTGCTGTCTGAACCGATTGGTCAGCCGCATACTGCGACCGAGCAGGAGATTGCCTGGCAACGCTCGCCAGGTGCGATTCTCGACGCGAAATGATCGTGGATTGCAGGAAGGAATAATGCATGGACTCTCGGGAGCAATCTGAACAAGTGCCGCAGGAACTACGGCATGTCGGCAAGTCATGCGCGCGTGGCGATTTGGTTGATAAAGTTACCGGAAAATGGATCTATGGCACAGACTTCACCCTGCCCGGCATGCTGTATGCCAAGGTGTTGCGATCGCCGTACCCCCATGCACGAATCGTTTCGCTGGATATTAGTCGCGCCCAGGAATTTCCTGGTGTGTTCATTGCGATTACTGCAGACGACCTGCCGCCATACAAGTTCGGTTCTGCGATTCGTGACGAACCCTTTCTCGCCCGTGACAAAGTTCGCTACGCAGGTGAACCGATTGTCGCTATTGCAGCGATCAGCCAAGAGGTCGCGCGTACTGCGATCGACCTGATTGACGTGGAATATGAAGAGCTGCCCGGTGTCCATGATCCGCTGGAAGCCATGCAACCCGACAGTGCGTTGGTGCATGAAGACATGGATCAATATGAAATAGAAGGCGAATACAACAGTTGTCCAGGTACAAACATCGCCGGCCATACCAAAATTCGACGCGGTGATATTGACCAGGGGTTCCGGGAATCAGATGAAATCTACGAGGACGTGTTTACAACGCAATACGTTCAGCATTGCTCGATGGAACCGCACGTCGGCGTCGCGAAGGTTGACGAAGACGGCAGCGTGACCATCTGGTCAAGTTGCCAGTCACCTTACAATGCGCTTCGTGATATGGCCATCGCACTCGGCCTTCCATACAACATGGTACGCGTTATCTGTACCGGCGTGGGCGGCGGATTTGGAGGAAAAAACTTTCTACGCGTCGAACCTTTGGTCGTGGCACTGGCGATGCATACACAGGGAAGACCGGTTAAGCTGGCTTTTACAAGAGACGAAGAATTCATTGCCAGTGTCTCCAAGCACCCGGTACATTTGACCTTCAAGACCGGCGTCAAACGGGACGGCACGATCGTTGCTCGCAAAATAACAGCCGTCTTCGATACTGGCGGATACGCCGACACTGGACCACTTGTCGCTCGCAATGGCGCGTTCAGTGGAACCGGCCCGTACAGGATTCCTCATGTGTCGGTCGATTCGTATTGTGTCTACACGAATAACCCGCTGTGCGGGGCTTTCAGGGGATTTGGAGTACCGCAGCTCACCTGGGCGCATGAGTCTCAGATGGACATGATGGCTAAGCGGCTCGGCATCGACCCGGTGGACATGAGGATGCGAAATCTCTACGAGCTGGGAGATCGAACCTGCACAGGCGAACTCCTTCGCACCAGTGTTGGTGTCAAAGATACGCTTAGTCTGGCCATCGACCTGTCAAGCCGGGCGACCCGCCAAAAGCCTTCAGATGATGCCAGGGTCGTACGCGGCCGGGGCATAGCCACTATGCACAAATTGACAAATACCCCGTCCACATCAACGGTCATCATTAAGATGCACGCGGACGGCACATGCAACATACTGTGCAGTACGGTTGAACTGGGGCAGGGCATCTACGCAGCTCTACGCCAGATTACTGCCGAACGCCTGGGTGTCCCAATGGAGCACGTAAGGATCGCGCCCCCGGATACGGACTATACGCCGTTCGATCAGTCGACTAGCGGCAGCCGGTCCGTTTTTCACAGCGGCAATGCGCTGATTCGAGCTGCCGACGATCTCATCAACAAGCTGTGCAAGATGGCTGCACCGCTTCTCGGTTGTCCAATCGATTCGGTGGAATACCGCGAAGCTGCGGTTTGGCAAAAGAACTCAAACAAATTCCTGACGACGAAAGAAATCATTACGGGCCATTTCGGTCCAAAAGGCGCGTCCGTTCAGGGTGACGGTACGTTCACCCCGCCCGGCGCCCAGCCACCGGATAAGGAGACAGGTCAAACCCCTAAGATGTCAGCGTTCTGGATGTATGCGACGCAGATAGCAGACGTCGAGGTCGATGTGGAAACAGGCAGAATTAAGGTAATAAGGATTGTCGCCGCGCATGACGCCGGAACCATCATTAATCCGGAAGGTGCGGAAGGTCAGATTGTGGGTGGCGTAGTTCAAGGTCTCGGTGCAACGCTCTGCGAAGAGATGCGAGTAGAAAATGGTGTCATAACAAATCCAACCTTGGTCGATTACAAATTGCCGACCACGATGGATATACCCGAAATAGTCACGGGATTTGTCAATACTTATCATGATGAAGGACCGTTTGGTGCGAAGGGTTTGTCCGAACCCGCACTCGCACCGACATCAGCAGCTGTAGCCAATGCGATTTTCGACGC
>JBLHLN010000002.1:0-28960 GCA_047620565.1 Woeseiaceae bacterium | reverse complement strand
TTGCCGATAATTACGCGACCGCGAAATCCAGTCCGCACCTGGAGCAATTGCGCGAAAAAGGCCTGGAAGTTCTGCTGCTGCACGATCGAATCGACCCCTGGATGGTCGATCAATTGACAGAATTTGAAGGAAAAACGTTTCAGGATGTTGGTCGCGGCCAGCTTTCGCTGCCGGAATCGGAAGGTGAAATTACCCGGCAGGCGATTAACGATGAGCACAAGCCGCTGTTGAAGAAAATCGGCCAGATCCTCAAAGAACGCATTGATGCGGTACACGTGAGCCAGCGTCTGATCGACTCACCCGCATGCATCGTTACCGGGGAGCAGGATCTGACGCCTCAGCTACGGCGGATGCTGGAAGCTTCCGGACAAAGCCTGCCCGAAAGCAAGCCGATACTTGAAATAAATGTTGATCACCCGTTGGTTGGCCGTCTCTCAGCTGAAGCCGACGAGAATCGTTTTGCTGAGCTTGCAAATATTGTGCTGGACCATGCCATGCTGGCCGAGGGTACTCAGCTGGATAATCCGGCCGAATACGTTCGTCGGATGAACCATTTCTTACTGGACATGGAAGCGGCGGAAGGCAACTGACAATGTTAGGTTATCACTGCAATATCGTGCAAAAATTTTCAATGTTGCCTAATATCCGCAATCCCGGGCAGGGCAGGACACCAGGCCAATGACTGACGACAATGACAAGAACGTGACCTTGAAAGATCGTCTGACCGATGAGCAATATCAGGTCACACAATTAAAGGGTACGGAACGCCCGTTTACAGGAAAGTTCGTCGATCACAAAGAGGACGGCACTTATCGCTGTATTTGTTGCGAGGCCAAACTTTTCAGCTCGGAGCATAAATTCGATTCCGGGTCGGGATGGCCGAGTTTCTTCCTGCCCCTGGCCGGCGACAACGTACGCACGTCAAAAGATATGAGTCACGGTATGGTGCGCACAGAAGTCCTGTGCGGCAACTGCGACGCTCACCTCGGTCATGTCTTTGAAGACGGACCGGAGCCCAGCGGTTTGCGTTACTGTGTTAACTCTGCTTCTCTGGATTTCGATTCGTCGACGTAAATTGCGGCGAGTCCGAGCGCGACTACTAACCAAGCAAAACAAAGGCAGGAACATGACGACAATTCGACTGATCGCCGTAATCTTTTTCGCAGTAATGTTTTCCGCTTGCAGCAAATCTGCAAATGACGCTGATTCCGCTGGTGCAGCAGAGGGTGAACAGGCATCGGCTCAGCCGGCTGAAATCGACCTTGCCAGCATTGAATCGGTCGAGATCGTCCCCGGATTGACGAGCAAAACCGTCCGCGACGGCTCGGGAGCTGTCGCGGAAGTTGGGCATACAGCCGTCGTGCACTATACCGGCTGGCTTTATGACACAGCGGCAGCGAACAATCGCGGCAGCAAATTTGACAGCTCAGTTGATCGTGGCACGCACTTCGAGTTTCCACTGGGCGGTGGTCGGGTGATCAGTGGATGGGATCAGGGCGTTGTCGGCATGAAGATTGGCGAAGTTCGGGAGCTGACTATTGCACCTGAAATGGCCTACGGCGATCGCCAGGTCGGCGATCTGATTCCGCCGGGATCCACGCTGGTATTCGAAGTGGAGCTGGCTGACCTGAAGGGTCTCGACCAGGCAGAGTAGTCGAGGCCTGAAGCATCCTGGCGGACGGGCAATCAGTATGGACGCTTGGGATGGACCATTCCGATAGACAATTAGCGATAGCTAAATTCGATTTCGATACGCCGGTTTATTCGTCGAGCCCTGCTGCTGTCTTCGTTCAGCAAAGGTCGAGTCGCGCCGAACCCCTTCGCAGTCATTCGATCGGTCGCGATGCCGCCAGCCACCATGTATTCGAGTACAGCGCGGGCCCGTGCATCACTTAGCGCTCTGTTAGCTGTTTCGTTGCCGGTATTGTCCGTATGGCCCGTTATTGAAATGTTGGCGCCCGGACAATCTGCGCTGATCAGGATTAGCTCGTCGAGCAGGGCGAAGGCATTCGAATTGATTTGCTCGCTGTTGCTCGAAAATTCAATGCTCTGACTTCGCAGTACCGCGTTGAAAATCGCCCTGCATTGGTCTTGCAATGATGTCGTTACCCCGACTTCCTGTACCTCAGCGTCAAAGGTCATGCCTGGTAGCAAATGGTCCTGCAATCGCAGCACTGCACTTTCCCAGCCAGGTTTATTCCTGGTCAAACCCCGAACGCTGACGCCGCCAATGTCGACGGTTGCAGACGCGGCGAAAGTTTCCGCGATAGCGCGAAGCGTTAGTTCGGTAGTCAGCGCCCAACCGGGCGGCATTGTCGATGGGTAGTTCAGCTCGACAACCAGCCGGTCGTCGGCAACGAGATTGCTGGCGGTTTGTCGCAGAATCGCTTCATGCGCGGCAGAACTGACATCACCCTTGATAGTAAGTTGCCCGCCATGCCAGTGAATCTGCAGTAGCGCAGCATTGAAAGGTACAGCCGGCGTTTCCTGCGTCGGCGCATTGGCAAACACAAAACCGACGCACAGCAGGGCGTAGACGAGTACAACAACTAGCGCGGGTCGGGCAGACGACACGTTCAGGTAACGTCGTTTAGTTTCCGGTACTGGAGGTCACGAGCCTGGCCGATCCAGTCCTCGCGGTAGATACGACTGCGGAAACCTTTGAGTTGTTGGGCGACACGATCGATGTCGTACTCGCTCATTTCAGCAATCTGATTAAATCGATAGATCCCAAGGTCATTCAATGTTTTCTCTATTGCCGGGCCCACACCCTTGATTGCCTTGAGGTCGTCATTGGCATCGGTTTCGAAATGCACTGGCTTGTCGGCTTCTTCTGCAAAAGCATCTGCAAAATCGTTAACCGGAGCATGTCCAGGCTCATTGAATTCGTTGTGCGGATCCACGGCCGTTACGATCTCGGCGTCGATGTTTTGCCGAATCTGATCCTGCAGCGCTGACACTTCATGCGCGGAGGTCGCCGTGTACTGTTCATTGGATGCATCGAGTCCGTCAGGTAAAGCGTCCTTGTCGACAGGCTCTATCCGCGTCTGATCAGATTTGATCATAGCTTCAAGCGACTCGATCATGCTGGCTGCGCTTTCAAGTTCTGTTTCCAGCTCCTGCACGCGCTGGTCGCGCTCCTGGTACTTCTCCACCAGTGGCGGTACGCGGCTTTGCCAGCTCGTCAATTCACGACTAAGGCGAAAAATCTTGTCATCCTTGTCTTTGAGCGTAGCGGTGGTTGCGTCGCTCCTGGTGCTTTTAGTTTCGGCTTCGAGCCTTAGTTTATTACGTTGGGCAACTGCCAACTCGAGTTGGCCGCGCATCTCTTTTATCTGGCGCTGCAATTCGTCACGCCGGGTGAATGTTTCCTTGAGAGAGTCGGACAGCTCCCTGGCGCGATTGACAGAGTCTTTGTGCGATGCCTGGTACTGGCTAATTTGCTCCATCAGGCTCTTGTTTTGCTCCGCCAGCCGATTGTGTTCGGATTGCTGCGACTCGATCTGCTCCTGCCAGCTGGCATTCACGGCGATCTTTTCTTTCGCACAGCGATCGCCTCTGAAAATCCAGCCAAGAATCAGGCCCACAACCAGCATGCCGGCTATCAGACCAATGTTTACAACAGTCAACTCAGGCATCGCTCATCATCCTTAGACCTGATGTTTTTCGTTTTAGATCAGGACGCTAAGCGAGTCCTGTCCATTTCCTGCAGGACTTCTGCAATTTGCAGGACAGCCCAGTCGATCTCCTCGCGAGTTATCACAAGTGGTGGCGCAAGCCTTACCACGGTTTCGTGAGTTTCCTTGCTCAGAAGCCCGCGTTCCATCAACTCCTCGCAAATCTCGCGAGCACTGCCCAGTGCCGGGTCGATATCTATACCAACAAAAAGGCCACGACCGCGAATTTCCTTAATCAGCGGGCTGCCATTCTTGCTTAACTCTGCGACCAGGTAATCGCCCAGTTCCTGGCTTCGCTCGGGCAACTTCTCATCCACCAGGATATTCAGGGCTTCCAATCCGACAGCTGCACCCAACGGGTTGCCGCCAAAGGTACTGCCATGCGTTCCAGGCGTAAATACATTCATGACGTCCTGTCGCGCCAGGAACATCGATACTGGCAATATTCCGCCGCCAAGCGCTTTACCCAGTATCAGACCGTCCGGAACAACATCTTCATGCTGGCACGCCAGCAGGCGACCTGTCCTGCCAAGGCCTGTCTGGATTTCGTCCGCGATCAGCAGCACGTTGTGCTTGCGGCAGATTTCCTGGCACGCTTTCAGGTAGCCGGCAGGCGGAATGACTATGCCGCCTTCACCCTGGATGGGCTCGACGAGAAAGGCAGCTGTATTTTCAGTGATCATTTGCTCCAGCGCGTTCGCGTCGCCGTACGGTACGATCTTAAAACCGGGCGTTAGCGGGCCGAAATTCTTCTGGTATTCCGCCTCGTCTGTGAAAGAAATAATGGTTGTTGTGCGCCCGTGAAAATTGCCGCTGCAGGCGATGACTTCAGCCTTGTCCGACGCAATGCCTTTAACTTCATAGCCCCACTTGCGCGCAGCCTTGACAGCAGTTTCCACAGCTTCAGCGCCGGTGTTCATTGGCAAGGCCATATCCTGGCCGGTCAGCTCGCATGCGCGCTGCAGAAATTCGCCAAGGTTGGAGGTATAAAATGCGCGCGACACAATGCTCAGTGTTTCGGCCTGTTCCTTGAGCACCTTGACCAGGCGCGGGTTGGCGTGCCCGTGACTGACTGCCGAGTAGGCACTCATCATATCCAGGTACTTCTTACCTGTTTCATCCCAGACGAAGGCACCTTCGCCGCGAGCCAGAACAACTGGCAACGGGTGGTAGTTGGGAGCGCAATATTTGTTTTCGAGATCAATTTTGGATGACATTAGCTTATCTACTCAATTATTCTGTTCGCCGCAGTGCAGAAGCGGGTGACATACATAAGGTCATAATTTTACAGCAATAACGGGTAGGCAGGCCAGCAACTATTGATACCAGGCCGACAGCAGCGGCTACAAGCTGCCGGCTTGCCGCGACAACTACGGGATCGACAGATACGATTAGCTGGTCATTAAATCAAATCGGTCGCGAAATTCTGCAAGCAATGAAAAAACTGCCACGACAACAAAAGCTGACCATCGACGGGCCGGCAGGTGCCCTTGAGGCGTTGCTGGAAACGCCCCAAGACGCCGATCCACTAGCCGTCGCAGTGGTCTGCCACCCACATCCACTTCATGGTGGCACGCTGCAAAACAAAGTTGCACATACGCTTGCCCGCGGTTTTGCCGGCCTCGGTTTCGCCGCGTTGCGATTCAATTTTCGTGGCGTCGGCGCCAGTCAGGGCGAATTTGCCAATGGCGTCGGCGAACAGGACGATGTCATCGCAGCTGTTGACTGGCTCAGGAACGAGCACCCGAAGCTGGATCTGTGGCTGGCGGGATTTTCCTTCGGCGCTGCAATGGCCATTCGTGCGGCGAACGAGACGCGGCCCGCTGGCCTGATTAGCGTCGCACCGGCAGTTTCACGATTTGCCGACGACGCCCTGACGCAACCGGATTGCCCATGGCTGATCGTCCAGGGTGACCAGGATGAACTGGTCGACATCGACGAGACGATCGCCTGGGTCAACGAACTGGATCCGGGCCCGCGACTTGAGGTGTTTCCCGATACCGAGCATTTTTTTCATGGCAAGTTGATAGAGCTGCGCAACGCGGTGCAGGAGTTCGTGCGCGACAATTATCATGCGGGCGACACAGGCACAAAAAAACCGGGCTGATGCCCGGCTTTTCTGAGTGCGAATCCTGACGGATTTACACCATATCTTTCAAACCCTTCAGCGCAGCAACCTTAACGGTTTTGGACGCTGGCTTGGCCTTAAACATGACCTCTTCCTTGGTGAAAGGATTAATTCCCATGCGCGCCTTCCTGGCGGGCTTTTTCACAACCTTCAATTTCATAAGGCCGGGAACCGTAAACAAACCTGATGCGCCACGACCACCAAGATTTTTCTTGATCTGTCCTGAAAGCGATTCAAAAACAGCGGCGACGTCTTTCTTCGTCAGGCCGGTGTCGTCAGAGATGTTGGTGTAAATTTCGGATTTGGTAGGCGGCTTTTTGGTATTTGCGCCGGCCGATTTGTTTGCTGCCATGAAAAACTAACTCCTGTAGGAATACTAATACGTGCGTACAAAAGGGGTCGCATTCATTATCACGAATTTGTCCGGCATCGAAATCAGCAGACCAACGCCGTAAGAATGAATCCGACCCCTGGTGCGGGGTTAAAAAGCTGCGCGACGATATCACAAGAAAGACGAAGCCGTAAGCCGAATTTCGCGATTTGACGCGAATTTCAGGATAAATGGAGCGGGTCTGGAGTGGCTTCGGTCAGTTGGTGTAAAACTGTCGCTTGAACCTGACGTCAGAGGCGTCGGCGACGCCGTCGGGTGTGATGCTGATATCGAAAATCAGCGTTTCGCGGTTGGCGACGGGGGTCTCGCCGATGTAATAGATGGCTTCCTGTTCACGGATCATGCGCATCGTGACATTTTTAAGTTGCCCGGTCAGGTTGACTGTTTTTACCGTCACCTCCGCAGCTACCGCTTTATTTGTGCCTTCCTCAAGGACTGAGACATTGAGCATCGCACGGTCTTTACTGCGAACGATGTTGTAGGTCCTGGCAACTTCCGGCGGCAGCTGATCCGTAGAGTTCGCGCTGAAGTGAACAATATGGTCGCCAATGTCCACAGACGAGGCAGCAGCAGGTTCTGCCTGCGGTACGGTTGCATCGGCACCCGGTCCGCCGCACGCCGCCAAAAATGACAATAAAGACAGAATTGCGATGGTCTTACAGGAATTCATGGTTCTTACTCCGCTGCCCTGAATAGCCACTTATCTACAGACTATAGCCGATTGCAGGCACTTGTCCTATGCCCATTTCCGCTCGGGATTTCGCTATCGGGCAGCGACTGTTTCGAGCTCGGCAAGCACTCAAAGCCCGACATCTATCGATTTTCCATCCCGGATCAGACGGGAATTGGCTTATACGACTGCAAGATAATGACGCCGGCCTGCAACAGGACAATGGCAAAAATAGGCGATATGTCGAGCCCGCCAATGGCTGGTATAACGCGGCGAAATGGCCGCAATATCGGCTCGGCCATCGTATTTAGCAAAGCGACAATAGGGTTGTAATTATCGGGCGCTACCCAACTCAGAATGATCCGGATCAGTATGACGAAAAACATCAGGTTCAGGCTCAGTATGGCGAGCTCGAGTGCCGCCGTTGTCACAATCGATATCACGTTGGCATCGATGCCCCGAATTGTGAGCAACAATAGCAACAACAGGTATTCGATGATGATAGCGACGAGCACTGTTGCTGTATCGAGCCTGCCCACTGACGGAATGAATCTCCGCAGCGGCACAATCAATGGTGATGTGAGTCGCATGACGCCTTGCGAAATCGGGTTTCTGAAATCAGCACCAAACCACGGCAGCCAAAAGCGCAGCAGTAACAACAGCAAATAGAGTTGCGTCAGTGTTTTGACAATGAAATACAGCGCTTGTGTCATGGGCTCTCTTTTTTAGGCAGTTGCCGCTTCTTTGGCGAGTTCCGCTGCGCGGTTCTCTGCGGCGTCGATCGCGTCTGCAAAGATACCACGCGCGTCGCGCGCGTCGAGCAGCTCGAATGCCGCCGTCGTCGTACCGCCCGGTGAGCGGACCCGGTCAATCAGGGACGCCATGGATTCCGTTTCTGCTGCGGCAAGAGAAGTCGCGCCGCGCGCGGTTTCCACCGCCAGCGTCCGTGCTGTTTCCTTGTCGATACCCGCTTTCAGGGCAGCCTCGATCATGATGTCTATGAGCAGGTAAAAATAAGACGGGCCCGTGCCGGATACCGCTGTTACTGCATCCATTTTCGACTCGGACTCCAGCCAGACTACCTGGCCGACAGCGGTCATTATGCGCTCCGCCATTGCGCGGCCGTCAGCGTCTGTTGCCTGGTTTGCAAACAGCGCGGAAATTCCCTGGTCAATCAATGCAGGTTGATTCGGCATGACACGCACGACGCGCATACCGCCACCCAGCCAGGTATCGATGTCTGCTGTTTGCGGTCCGGCGGCGATAGACATTATCAACGGCCGCGATTTCTGCGCTGCGGCCGAGAGGTCTTCGCATACCGGTTTCAGAATCTGCGGCTTGACGGCGAACAACAGCGTCTCTGCTTCCGCAGCGACACGCTGGTTGTCCACCGTAACCATGGCGCCGTACAGCTCCTTGCGCAGCAAATCACATTGCTCCACAAGAGGCTCTGCAATCATGAGGTTGGTTGCGTGCATTCCGCCACGTAACAGGCCGCCGCCAATAGCCCTTGCCATGTTGCCGCCGCCAATTAAGCCCACTTTCGTATTGATCAATTCCGTGCTCCAAACAGACCGGTACCCACAATAACGAACTTACTCATCACGATCGGGCACCGAACAGGCCGGTTCCCACAATAACGAACCTACTTATCACGATCGGGCACCGAATAACCCGGTTCCCACGCGCACGATAGTCGCGCCCTCATGGATTGCGGCAGCATAGTCCGCCGTCATGCCCATTGAAAGCGTATCCAGCGCGAGACCATCCGCCTGCAGCGATTCGAGAAGCCGTCTTAATTCAGCAAATGGTTGGCGCTGTGCAGCGAAACCATTACGTTTCGCCGGCAGGCACATCAGGCCACGCAGCTTAAGTCGCGGTAAGTCGGCAATGGCCACGGCCAGGTCATGCACTTCGGCTGGCAGGACGCCCGATTTGCGCTCTTCTGCGTCGATGTTGACCTCTATACAGACGTTCAGGTCAGGGGCATGGTAGGGCCGCTGATCACTAAGGCGGCGGGCGATTTTCAGCCGGTCAATGGTGTGGACCCATTGAAAATTTTCGGCTACAGCCCTGGTTTTGTTGGCCTGCAGGTTGCCTATGAAATGCCAGCACAGGTCGTCCCGGGCGGCGTTATTGATCTTTTGCAGGCCCTCCTGCACAAAATTTTCGCCAAAATCCCTTTGACCGGCGCTGGCGGCCTCCAGAATGGCCTCAAGCGGCTTCTTCTTGCTGACTGCCAGCAGCCGTATGTGGTCCGCAGATCGGTTGGCCTCTACGGCAGCTTTCGCCAGCAAATCTTGGATTTTTCGAAAGTTTTCCGTGACTCCAATCACGTTTTGCTCCGAGTGCTTCGCTATACTAGGCAGCCATTGAGTCCGGGTTATGGTAAGTCGGACCAGTCAAATCCAGAGAGAGAAGTATGGCCGTCGATGTTGCCCAGTTATTGTCGTTCACGGTGAAGAACAACGCGTCCGACCTGCACTTGTCCGGTGGTGTCCCACCTATGATTCGTGTTGATGGCGACATCAAACGCGTCAACATGCCTGCCTTAACCCATAAAGATGTCAATAGCATGGTGTACGACATCATGAATGACAAGCAGAGAAAGGATTATGAAGAATTCCTGGAGACTGACTTTTCGTTCGAGATTCCCAAGCTTGCTCGCTTTCGCGTAAATGCATTCAACCAGAATCGTGGTTCGGCAGCGGTATTCAGAACCATCCCGTCCGAAATTCTGAGTTTGGACGATCTTGGTGCGCCTGCGAGTTTCAAAGATATTTCGATGCACCCGCGTGGCATTGTGCTGGTGACCGGTCCGACCGGCAGCGGCAAGTCAACGACGCTGGCGGCGATGGTCGATTACATAAACGACAACAAACCTGATCACATCCTGACTATTGAGGACCCGATTGAGTTTGTGCATGAAAGCAAAAAGTCACTCATAAATCAGCGCGAAGTACATCGGGATACCCTGGGCTTTAACGAAGCGCTGCGTTCAGCGTTGCGTGAGGATCCGGACGTCATCCTGGTCGGCGAGTTGCGTGACCTCGAGACGATTCGCCTCGCTCTGACCGGTGCAGAGACTGGTCACCTGGTGTTTGGCACTTTGCATACCAGTTCCGCCGCAAAAACCATCGACCGAATCGTGGATGTGTTTCCGGCTGCGGAAAAAGAAATGGTTCGCGCCATGTTGTCCGAGTCACTGCGTGCCGTTATTTCGCAAACGCTGTTGAAGAAAATCGGCGGTGGTCGAATTGCAGCACATGAAATCATGATTGGCACGCCAGCGATCAGAAACCTGATTCGCGAAGGCAAGATTGCGCAAATGTATTCTGCAATTCAGACAGGTCAGGGTGCCGGCATGCAGACACTTGACCAGAACCTGGCCGAACTGATGTCCAAAGGCCTGATCAACAAGGAAGAAGCAAGGTTCCGCGCAGTCAACAAAGAGAATTTCTAGGCCGACTCTGTAACAGAGCCGCCTGCAAGGAGAAAGAGGAAATGGAACGCGAACAAGCAGTGCGACTGACGCAAAACCTGCTCAAGAAAATGGTTGAGAAGGAAGGTTCAGACCTTTTCATCACGACGGGTTTTCCGCCTGCGATAAAAGTAGATGGCACCATTCACAAGGCGACGGATACGCCCTTGTCTTCGGATCAGTCGGCGATGATGGTGCGTTCCATCATGAACGATAAACAAATTAAAGAATTTGACGCGACCAAGGAATGTAATTTCGCCATTGCTCCACAGGGCATTGGCAGGTTTCGCGTCAGCGCATTTATTCAGCAAGGTATGGTTGGTGCGGTACTGAGAACGATCACCACGGAAATTCCGACGCTTGAGGGTCTGGATCTACCGGTAATCCTTAAAGACATCGTAATGAACAAGCGCGGTCTTGTAATTGTTGTCGGTGGAACAGGATCAGGTAAGTCGACCACACTTGCGGCGATGATCGGTCATCGCAATCACAACTCGAAGGGACACATTGTCTCGATCGAGGACCCGGTTGAGTACGTACACCCGCATGTAGGTTGCGTAATTACCCAGCGTGAGGTTGGCGTGGATACTGAAACATGGCATGCCGCCCTGAAGAACACTCTGCGCCAGGCCCCTGATGTGATTCTGATCGGTGAGATCCGCGATCGCGAGACGATGGAATACGGTATTCAGTTTTCTGAAACCGGGCATCTGTGCCTCGCAACATTGCATGCCAACAGTGCCAACCAGGCGATCGACCGAATCATTAACTTCTTCCCGGAAGAGCGGCGTACGCAGTTGCTGATGGATCTGTCGCTAAATACCAAGGCCTTTGTGTCGCAGCGCCTGATCCCGCGTGAAAGCGGTGTCGGTCGGGCGGCGGCAATGGAAATCATGCTCAATTCGCCGCTTATCGCTGACCTGATATTCAAAGGTGAGGTTGGCCAGATCAAGGAAATCATGGCGAAGTCTACTCGCCTCGGTATGCAGACATTCGACCAGGCGCTGTTCATGCTGTACGAGGAAGCGGCCATTTCATACGAAGAAGCTATGCGAAACGCTGACTCCAAGAATGAGCTGCGCCTGCGTATCAAGCTGGAAAGTAAACGCGATTCGTCGCTTGCCGATCAGCAATCAGAAAGCCTGCGCGTTATGGAAGAAGACACGGCCAAGACTTACTAGGCTGACAAACGGACTTCAATAAAACATGAACGTAAAACCACTTTTCAAATTAATGGTTGAAAAAAAGGCATCTGATCTTTTCTTCTCGCCGTTTACTCCCGCGAAAATCAAGATTGACGGCAAGATTATGCCGGTCAACAAACTCGAGATGACGCCGAAAATGGTCAAGCAGGCGGCAATCGAGCTAATGAATGAGGATCTGCTGGAAGCATTTACACGTGAGCTTGAAGTGGACTTCGCGATATCTGAACCAGGCCTCGGCCGATTTCGAGTCAACGTCTTTCACCAACGTGGCAATGTTTCGATGGTTCTGCGCTACATTACCGCCGAATTGCCGACGCTGGATGAACTGGGCATGCCTGAGCAGATGAAAGAACTGGTCATGCTGAGACGCGGGCTGGTTCTGATGGTAGGCGCAACCGGTAGCGGCAAATCAACGACACTCGCAGCGATGCTGAATCATCGCAACGAAAAAACTTCGTCACACATTATTACTATTGAGGATCCGATCGAGTTTCTGCACCCGAACAAACAGTCGATTGTGAATCAGCGAGAAGTGGGGCTTGATACAAAGTCGTATGCCAGGGCGCTTAAAAGCGCAATGCGAGCCGCGCCGGACGTTATCCAAATCGGTGAGATACGCGATCGCGAATCAATGCAATCCGCAATTGACATGGCGGGTACCGGACACCTGGTTCTCGCAACCCTGCATTCCAACAACGCGCCGGAAACACTCGACCGAATTATCAACATGTTTCCGTCAGAACAACACGCCCAGGTATTCATGGATCTCGGACATTACTTGCGCGCCATTTTGTCGCAACGCCTGGTCCGTGCCCGCACCGGAAAGCGGGTGGCTGCGGTCGAACTTATGCTCAATACGCCGCATATCAAAGATCTTATCCTGAAGGGCGATATTTCAGAGCTGAAAGAAGCGCTCAGAGACAGCGGCGAAAAAGGTATGCAAAATTTCGACGATGCATTACTGACGCTTTACAAAGATGGCACAATCACCCTGGAAGAGGCGATGTCGCATGCCGATTCGAGGTCCAACCTGGAAGCGAAAGTTAACTTCGGAGGTTAGCTACGCTGCTACTTGATTTCGCTTGCGCAAACATTCGCATTTGCCAGCGTTTGCCGCAGCATGTATTTTCTGCTTCACACATCCTAAAAAAAAGCAGGAGAGATTCCATTGGGAGATTCACTTTACGATCGCCTGGGCGGCACCGACGGTATTACACAAATCGCCAGCGATCTCGTCGATATTCATATGCAAAACCCGCTAGTTTCTCCACGGTACGCGGATAGCGATCTTGATGCCGTAAAAAACGGTGCGGCAACGTTTTTCATTTCCGGTACCGGCGGTCCGGATGTGTATCGCGGCAAAGACATGCTGGAAACGCACAAGGGTATGGATATAAGCGACGAAGAATTTATTGCGGTTCTCGACGACGCAATGGCTGCGCTGGACAAGAACAGCATCGAGCAACGGACCAAAGAAGAGGTGTTATTCGTCCTGTACAGCATGAAGGGCGACATTATTCACGGCTAAATACGTGCCGGCCCCACATGGTGTCGGCACGTATTTTCTTCACCAGTCTTACTGGTTAGGCGTCAGGATGCCCCTGCCAGGTGTCCAGGGCACGCCGGCCGCGTCAAGCGCATCGAGCAATTGCGCATATTCCTGATCGACCAGTCGCGTCAGCTCGTTACTTACGCCGGCGTAGACGTCTTGCGCGATTGACAGTGATTCTGCCTGCGTCTGCGTTGGGCCATGTGCGTTTGCATAAGGATTGTATGCGGCATGCTGCAATCGTGCATTGATCGGCAGCGGGCCGTTGACGCTGAATCTTCGGCGTGTGTCATTGCCAGCCAGGACTTCTCTTTGTCCGTTCAGTTGTTGCTCGATCTCATCAGCGTCGTCAAAGAGCCGCATGTTGGCCGTGGAATTCTGCAGTGACTCCTTAATGGCCTGCAGCTGCAGGAGGGTCTCGTCGACTGACCTGATTGTGCCACTGACCGCTCGCCGCATTTCATCAACCTGGCGCGAATAAGCGATTCGCCGTTGTTGCGATGAGCCTTGCAGGGTCGGTTCACGAATCGATACCACATCAAAGGTCTGCGTCTGCTCAAGGTTCGTCATCTCGCCATTGACGCGCTGCTGCATCGACACACTGTAGGTACCCGGAGCGACCAGCACACCGACGGATGCGCGATCGGGATTTCGTTCTTCTTCCGGAAGCCACGGATCGACTGCCGGGTAACGGAGATTCCAGGCGGTGCGCTGAAAGCCAGCCGCTGCCGGGGCCTCGAGATGACGAATAATGTTGCCGTCTGCGTCGCTGACGGTAAACACGATTGTCGGCGTGTCCTCCTGCTCTTCCTGACTGATGCGCTCCCATTGCGCAAAATCGACATCCTGGCTACTGGCTACGGTCTCCTTTTCGGCGGCGCTACGCTGATCCTTGAGACTGTCGATGCCCTCCGCAAGATAGTAGGTAAATGTTGCTCCGAAGGCAGGATTGGGCGCGACGTAATAATTGTCACCCTGGCTGTCCACGCAACCAGGGGTTGGGCAGGAATGCGGCCGTTTCGGAACGTACCAGTGGGCTCGCCGAACCGGGAACAAAACCTTGCCATTGCTCAGTACGTCGGCAGATATTTGGCGAAGTGGTGAATAGTCATCCAGTACGAAAAAACTGCGCCCGAATGTCGCACCGACGAGATCGTTTTCGCGGGTCTGAATGACAAGATCGCGAAACGCGATATTCGGTACGCCACCGGAAAGCTTGGTCCATTCTCCTCCGCCGTTAACGCTGAAATAGACACCAAACTCTGTGGCAACGAACAACAATTGCGGGTTGACGTGATCCTGTACGAGTCTCCATAGCAAATGCCGGTCAGGAATATTTGCAGCGATGCTACGCCAGCTGCGACCACGATTGTCACTCTTCAAAACGTATGGAGCGTAGTCACCGCTTTTGTGATCGTCGACGACAACATAGACAGTGTCCGGATCATGCAGGTCGGCTTTGATGTCGTTGACGAAAAAATTGTCCGGCACGCCAGGAAGTTCGTCGATTTCGCGCCAGGTTGAGCCGCTATCTTCACTGACCTGAATCAGTCCGTCGTCGGTACCGGCATAGATAAGGCCCTGGACCAGTGGCGATTCTGACAATGACGTAATCGTGTTGTATCGCGACATCGCGCTGAGATCCCAGTTGGAGTCGAAACTCCAGCGACGGCCCATCAGCGGTTGCTGCAATCGGTCCTGGTTGCGTGTGAGGTCGTCGCTGACAGCGCTCCAGGAGTCACCGCGATCATCACTGCGCCAGACCCTGTAACTCGCAAAGTAAAGCGTCTCAGGATTGTGCGGGCTTATTAGTATTGGCGCGTCCCAGTTGAACCTTTCCTCGTCTTCGCCTGCCGCCGGTTGTGGCCGAATGTAAACGCTTTCCCCGGTTACGCGGTCATAGCGGGTCAGGTTGCCTTCCTGCCAGTTGGCGTAAATGATATTCGGGTTGCTTGGGTCTGCCGCCGACTGGTGTCCGTCGGCGCCGAGCGTCAGGTACCAGTCCGAATTGCGAATGCCCACATTATTATCTGTGCGCGACGGGCCGCCGAGACTGCTGTTGTCCTGTGTACCGCCGTAAATATTGTAAAAAGGCTCGTCGTAATCGACGGCCACTTTGTAAAACTGGGAGATTGGCATATTGGGCATGTAACGCCACGTCTCACCGAGATCCAGACTTTCATATACGCCGCCGTCATTGCCGACCAGGAGGTAATCAGGATCGTGCGGGTGAAACGCCAATGCATGGTGATCGACATGTTTGGATTCAGACCGCATCGTCGTGAAATCAGCGCCACCGTTTTCCGTTACATGCAGGCGTACGTCCATCTGGTATACACGATCGAATTTATGCGGGCTGGCGAATATTTCCTGGTAGTAGTGCGGCCCTGTGCCACCGGAAATATAGTCATTGCGTTTTTCCCAGCTTTCTCCACCGTCTGCGGAACGATAGAAACCGCCCTCCCGATGTGCGAGTTCAATGGTCGCGTAAACGACGTCGGGTTGCTGTGGCGAAATGGCGAAGCCGATTTTTCCCTTGTCTTCCTTTGGCAGGCCTTCACTGACTTCACGCCAGGTTTCGCCACCGTCCGTGGATTTATGAATGCCCGAGCCCGGCCCGCCGTCCATTAACACGGCAACGTTGCGGAAGCGTTGCCAGGAAACGGCATACATAACATCCGGATTGCGCGGATCCAGGTGCACTTCGGAAACGCCCGTGTATTCGTCGTCGATGTCGCTGTTGCCAAGACCGTCGCCGAGAACTTTGCGCCAGTTCTGGCCGCCGTCGATCGATTTAAAAAGACCACGGTCGCCGCCAGCGGACCATAACGGCCCCTGTGCGGCGACAAAAACGACGTCAGAATCCCGCGGATCGACACGGATCATGCCGATATGATCGGATCCCTGCAGTCCCAGGTTCTCCCAGGTCATGCCGCCGTCGCGACTGCGATAAACGCCGGAGCCGAAGCCCACATGCCGGCCACTGACGTTTTCGCCGGTGCCCACCCAAATGGTGCGCGAATTATTCGGATCGATGGTTACGCAACCAATTGAATAGGCGTCCTCGTCATCGAAAACTGTCGACCAGGTGGTTCCGCCGGTTTCCGTTTTCCAGATACCCCCGCTGCCGACCGCGACATACCAGGTACTGGGGTCACTCGGGTCAATGGCGATGTCCGCAATTCTGCCGGACATCATGGCCGGGCCTATACCGCGCATTTGCAGTCCGGAGAAAGTGGCTTCGTTAAATCCGGGTTCCGACTTCTCATCATCCTGCGCGACAACGACAGTTGACGCCGAAAGGAAAAAGATAAGCGAGGTTACTAATTTGGCTGGACGCATGGTATCCCCCGATACGGTCGTTCGTTCAGTGATCGATGTTGCAGGTCTTTTTTTGCAATCTGTGTCGTGGTCCGTCTGCAAAACTATAGCAAATCATGTCAGGATGCGGATTGAAGCTGACCTGCCAGGAACCGTACATATGACTACTACGCTATACGACTATCCTCGCTCCGGCCATGCGCATCGGGTGAGATTGTTTCTGCACTTGCTTGGCGTTGACCACGAAACGGTCGAAATTGACATGGCGAAAGGCGAGCACAAGACAGACGACTACTTGCAGCTAAGCCCGCTCGGACAGGTGCCGACGCTGGTTGACGACGACGTTGTGATAACTGATTCGACCGCCGCAATAGTCTACCTGGCGAAAAAATATGCGCGAAAGGACTGGCTGCCGGAAGACCCGGCCGGGGCGGCGAGTATTCAGCGATGGCTGTCCGCTGCATCCGGCGAGTTGTATCGTGGCCCGGTGCAGGCGCGCGCTGGTCGACTGTTCGGTCGTGACGTCGATTACGCTCGTGCGGTCGCAGAATCCGAGCGTTTGTTCAACTGGATGCAGGGCGAGCTTGAAACAAGGACATGGCTTGCAGCAGATCATCCGACGATCGCGGACATCGCAATGTATTCCTATATTGCGGTGGCGAATGAAGGTGACCTTGATCTCAGTGGCTGGCCTGCCATCACTCGCTGGATGGCAGATGTCGAGGAGCTGGACGATTTTCTGCCGGTAGTCCGCAGTCAGTGATCAAATTTGTGCCGCATTGTTCAGGTCTCTTTCGCAGGAAAGACCGCTGAACTTTCGAAAACCGGCCCGTCGACACAAACTCGTTTCATTGCCGGGCCATCGTCGGTATTGACCAGCACAGTGCAACCGGCACAACCGCCGACCGCGCAGGCCATGAATTCCTCCAGTGAAACCTGGCACGGTAAATCGAAATCGCGCGCCAGTTTTGCGACCGCCTGCAACATAGGCGTCGGGCCGCAACTGAACACTTCCGTCTGCGTTAGTTCCGTCGCCGACAATGAGCTTAGCCACTCGCGTGCAAGGTCAGTTACGTAGCCCTGGTAGCAGCCTGCGAAACCGGACTGGCTTGCCAGTCTCGCGGGAATCCGCCATTCCTCAAGCAACGGCATGGTGCTGTCAATCGAGTCAGGCAACCAGCTGGTGGGAATATTCGAGCTCTCCAATTCAAACGGAAACGGAATTTCTGACCCCATAATCACCAGGGGCTGACTTGCCGTGTCGTCATCCAGCATGCGCTCTGCCAGGAAAATCATAGGCGGTATGCCTACGCCGCCGCCGATCAGCAATTTCGCGGGTCTTTCGGCATCTGCTTCAAAGCCATGACCAATTGGACCGATCACACTGACTTCATCGCCTTCATTCTTTTCGCCCAGCGCATGCAAACCGGCACCAACAGTCTTGAACAGAATTTCGATCCAGCCGTCGCGTGAATTCACCCGCATGATTGACAGGGGGCGGCGCATGGGAATGGACTCATCACACTGGACATGTACGAAACTGCCGGGATTTGCGGTTGCCGCACAGCGAGGGGCATGCATACGAATTACAAACTGCTCGCCCGGGTAACGACTGACGTCAGTTATCCTGGCTTCCTCAAGAAATAGTGTGCTGCGGTGTCCCTGAGAATTACTTGCGGTTGCGGTCTTCGCTGTCACTGTCCGTCAATCGTCTTCGACACGCTGGACAAAACGGCCATACGAACAGCGACTCCGTTGGTCACCTGGTTGGTTATTACTGAATTTGGGCTGTCGGCCAGACTTGACTCGATTTCGATGCCACGATTCATTGGTCCAGGATGCATTACAATTGCACCAGGCGCGGCAAGCTTCATGCGCTCATGGCTGATGCCAAAATTGGCAAAGTATTCGTCGATGCCCGGGACACCGTCCAGGTTGCCAATGCGCTCGCGCTGTATTCGCAGTGCCATCACGACATCGACGCCACGTATGCCCTCATCAAGTTTGTGCACAATTTTTGCGGACGGAATGACGTCAGGCTGCGGCGCTAATGCTGATGGGCAAATCAGGCGTAACTCGCCGACGCCCATAGTTGCGAGACCCTCGGCGGCAGAACGCGCGACACGGGAATGCGCGATGTCGCCGACAATGGCAACGCTGATATTTTCAAACGACTGCTTGTGCTGACGGATTGTCAGCAAATCCAGCAAGCCCTGGGTTGGATGGGAAATGTCGGATTCACCGGCATTCAGAATGCTTACATAGTCGTTTGCGTTGCGCGCAATATAGGCAGGAACGCCGGCGCTGGCGTCACGCACCACAAATATGTCTACCTGCATGGCCTCCAGCGTGTAAATCATATCGAGGATGCTTTCACCCTTTTTCCGAGATGACGTATTTACATCGAGGTTGAGTACGTCGGCGCCAAGTCTTTTGGCGGCGAGATCAAAGGATGCGCGGGTCCTGGTGCTTGGCTCGAAGAACAGGTTTGCGACTGTTTTGCCGTCAAGATCATTGTTTCTAACGACGGGTGATCCCATTGGCGAAAGAAAACGCTCGGACAAATCCAGAAGTTCGCTAATGTGCTCGCGACTCAGCCCTTGCAGTGTCAGCAGATGGCGCAACTCGCCGTTAGCGGAGAGCTGGATATCGGCATCCGGCTGCGCATCTTTGTTCTTGAAAAGTTCAGTTACAGTCATCGCGCCGGCATTCTACTCTTAATTGATGCGTTTTTTTCAGCCAGCGTTCGGCAATTATTTTTGCCGCCGCGCTGTCGATCATTTCCTTGCTGATTCGGCCGCTGCCGCCACGTGACCTCTCGTCCTTTAGCAGCTCCTGCGCCTCGATCGAAGAGTAGCGCTCATCTACGCTATCGACAGGCAGGCCGAAGCGGTCCAGATCCCCGATGAACACTTTGACCGCGGCAGTCGTATCGTTCTCAGTGCCATCGGCATGAAATGGCATACCCACAATAAGTCGGGCAGGGCGCCACTCAGCCAGCAGCGAAGCTACCTTCTCCCAGTCGGGTCCGTCGCTACCGTTTGTGACGATGCCAATCGGGCTGGCGGAGCTGGTTACCTGCTGACCTACCGCGACGCCAATGCGCCGCAGCCCGAAATCGAAGGCAAGAATAGTCTCAGGCGTGCCCGGCATGTGGGGATATCTTGTTGATATCGATACCGAGGGTGCTCGCGGCAACACTCCAGCGTTCTGCAAAAGGAACGTCGAAAATAATTTCCGGCGTGGATGGAACGGTCAGCCAGGTGTTAGCCAGCATTTCCTGTTCAAGCTGGCCCGAGTCCCAGCCAGCATAACCGAGCGCGACCAGGGAGCTGCCTGGACCGTTTCCCTCTGCCATCGCATCCAGTACGTCCCGCGACAGGGTCAGTTGAATATCGGCAGATACCGTCACGGTACTGTCAAAATCGTCGCCGGGAGCATGCAGGACGAAGCCTCTTTCGGGCGCCACCGGACCACCATCGAGCACAGGGCTCTTGGCCAGCGTCTGGTCCGCTTCAGTAAGGTCGAGCTGCTCGAACAGGCCGCCGAGTTTTATCGATAGCGGGCGGTTAATGACGATCCCGAGCGCACCCTCAGTATTGTGTTCGCAAACAAGTGTGACGGTGCTGTTGAAATTTGGATCAGCCATTCCAGGCATGGCGATCAACAGCTGATTACTGAGTGAGTCCTTAATCTCCATGGCAGGAGTATCGGTCCTGCGCTCGTCGCGCACAACTGTAATCAGCTTGCTGTTGCGGAATTAGCGCCAGGCCTAATTGGTGCTGGCAGTGGTTGCAGCGCTCGCCTGGCTGAATTGCCATTTATAGGCAAAGCGCAGCTTGTCGTAATCGACCCGAATAGCCTCCGGAAAAGGGTCGAAGGGTGCGGCGCGACGCAATATATTGAGCGCCGCCTGATCAAGAACTTTGGAACCGGATGTTCTGCGAACAATCACTTCCTGAAGTTGGCCGGACGCGGCGATCGTGACTTCGAGTGTCGGACTTCCGCTAATCCCGTCTATGAGTCGTTGCTCGGGAAAATAACGTACGCCAATGGATTCGATTTTTGTTTTCCATGTGTTGAGATATCCGGCGATCTTGGATTCTTTGGTATCGACGCTGGTTACAAGTTCGCGCGGGTTTTCGTCGCGGATGGCTGCGTTTGCAATGTCGTCCTGCGGCAACGGCAAAGTCACTTCGACGCCCGCCTCGAGCACTACTGCGCGGGACTCGTCCTGTGTCGGATCTTCGCGTGGCCGGTCTATGACGTCGAGGTCTTGCTCGGTGCGGCTGGTTAGCACCTCATCGGCTGATTCCGATTGGGCAGTCGATTGGTTTAATGCATTACCGTCTTGCTCACCAGCGTTATCTACCGGTACGACACTGGCCACGCGTGAACTGGGCCGCGCCTGTTCCTGTGTATTGCCGGCTCCTTCCTGGTTAGCCTGAGCCAGGTATTCCGCCTTTTCAGGTTGCAGTGCATTTTTTTCCGGGTCGGCAACGATGGTGACTTCAAGCGATATTGCCTGCGAAAAATCGTCGCCCAGCACGGCATTGAAGGTGACGCCAATAATGAGGATGCCGTGAATCAACGCGGCCAGGAAAAGCATAGGCGGAAGCCGGTCCGGCACCGGGCCGGACTGGAGTGTGAATTGATCGATCGGGCCGTTAGGTCCGAATTCATCAGTGTTTGATACTAACTCAGCCATATACCCAAGCAGGCGGTTCGGAAAGCAATCCTGATTTCCATATTCTCGCACAGGAAATCAACGGTATGTCCAGTTTACCTTGTTATAACTGTCAGCAGTGAGACCTGTGTCACCTGCCTGAGCGCCTCGGCGAGCCGTCGAAAAACGACAGACCCGTTGCAACATAAGGCTTTCAGGCTGCGCCCATTAGTTTGACTCAGCCCAGGTTTCGTTCGATGGCAGTAAACAGCGTGCTGGCTATATTCAGGTCAAAAATACTGTCCAGCTCGCGAATCCCGGTTGGGCTGGTCACATTGACCTCGGTCAGATAGTCGCCGATTACATCGATGCCGGCAAAAATAACGCCGCGCTCCTTAAGCACCGGTCCAACACGCGAACAAATCCAGCGATCCCGTTCAGTCAGTTCACGCCCTTCACCGGTCGCCCCCATAACGAGATTGCCGCGGTTGTCATCTGCCGACGGAATGCGAGCGAGCGAGTATGGAACCGGGTCGCCGTCAATGAGCAATATTCGTTTGTCGCCGTCACTGATTTCCGGAATATAAGTTTGCGCCATGGCAAATTGACTTCCGTAATCCGTCAGCGTTTCGAAAATGACGTTGGCATTGTTGTCGCCTACGGCAACGACAAATATTGATTTTCCACCCATGCCATCCAGCGGCTTTACCACGATGCGCCCATTCTCGCCGAGAAACTCTTTCATCTCTGCCATGGAACGCGTGATCAAAGTCAATGGAGCGCAATCTGCAAACCAGGCGGTATAGGCCTTTTCGTTCATATCCCGCAGTGCCTGCGGTTGATTAACAATCAATGCACCGGCGTCTCCGGCCCGCTCAAGAATGTAGCTGGTATAAATGTATTCCATGTCGAACGGCGGGTCTTTGCGCATCAGGATGACATCGAGATCACCAAGGCGGATTTCCTGCTCTGATTCTGTCTCATACCAGTCATTCGTATCGTCGCGCACTGTCAATATTCTTGATTGCGCCAGCGCCTCGCCAGCCAGCAGCTTCAGATCCTGCTGCAACATGTAATGGATCTCGGCTCCGCGACGGCTCGCTTCGAGCAGCATGGCGAAAGAACTGTCCTTGACCGGTTTTATGGATTCGATCGGGTCCATTACGACACCGACGCGAAGCGATTTCTCAGACATTGGTTTGCGTTCCGCCTTTTATTCCAAACAAACTGATATTGCGTGATTGCGGCGCTAACTATACAGCTCCACAGCCGCTCATCGCACTGCCATCGTTTTGCACATTGCCAGCTGTTCTCTGTCGCGACTGTCGCTGCGGGGCACCTGGACAGAATTTTCGGGCGTCTGAAAACGCTCAATCGGGAAGCCGGCCAAATTTCCGTCAACACAAGCTGTGGTGCCGATCGTGGCGGCATTTGGGCCAATATGGTACAAGTCATCCCTGCCGACATAGATTATGGAAACTTTCTATCAATTTGGGCATGTCGGGTCATGAAAATGTAGGGAAGCGAGCTCGGCAGAGGTCGCTATAGGGCGAGGAAATCCGGTGTCAAATACAGCTTCTCGGGGTCTGAACGGTCTCAAAATACTGGTCGTGGACGACAGTAAAACCATCCGCAGGACCGCGGAGACTTTGTTGTCGAAGGAGGGCTGCCAGGTTTTTACCGCCATTGACGGTTTCGATGCATTGTCGAAAATCGCTGACCACCAGCCGGATCTGATTTTCGTCGATATCATGATGCCGCGACTGGATGGTTATCAGACCTGCTCGCTTATCAAGCACAACAAAGTATTCAAGCAAACGCCCGTCATCATGCTGTCCAGCAAGGACGGACTGTTTGATCGCGCTCGTGGCCGCATTGTTGGATCCGAGCAATATCTGACTAAACCGTTCACGAAAGACGAGTTGCTGGGCGCTATATCCAACCAGATCAATTGAGGAATTATGCATGGCAGTAATCCTGATAATTGACGATTCACCGACCGAGCTGCACCTGTTTCAGAACATGTTGCAAAAGAGTGGTTTCGAGACGCTGGTCGCGGACAGCGGTGAAGATGGTGTTCGCCAGGCTGAAGCGTCACGACCGGATTGCATTCTTATGGATGTTGTCATGCCGGGCATGAATGGTTTTCAGGCCACACGCAAGATAACTCAGGACCCGCGAACTTCGAGCATTCCTGTGATCATGATTACGACTAAAGATCAGGAAACCGACAAAATCTGGGGTATGCGGCAAGGTGCCGTTGAGTACATCGTTAAACCCATCGGGCAAAAGGATCTTGTTGCCAAAATCAATTCGGTAATGGCTGACTGAATGAGCGCTGGCACTGATCTGAAAACACTGGTCGAGCAGCCGTTCGAGCTGTTGCAGGAACTGGAGCGGCGTAGCAGGGCGGCAGTCGCCGGTCAGGGCAGCGGCTCCATTGCAGATGAATGGGTAGGCATTGGCTTTCGTATTGGTGACGAACAATTCGTAGCAAGCCGTGAACAGGTACGTGAAGTCCTGATGTTGCCGGAGGCCCTGACGCGCGTTCCCGGCGCCAGGCGCTGGATACTGGGCATTGCGAATCTTCGCGGTCACTTGTTGCCGTTAATCGACCTGAAATTAATGCTCGGCAGCGGGCGCACCTCCATGCGCCGTACAACCAGGGTCATTTCTGTAAATCATCGCGACGTCCCGGCAGGACTGGTCGTTGACGAAGTACAGGGTTTTCGACGTTTCATGAATTCAGATTTTTCAGATAAGTGGCCGCAAACCGCAGTCCGTTGCGACCGCTACATAAGTGGCGCATATGAACGTGGTCAGGAATCCTGGCCGATATTCGGACTTTACGACTTGCTGGAAAGCAGTTCTTTTTTGCAGGCAGCTGCGGACTAATGCGGCCTCATTTCCTATTCAAACTGGTGTTGCGAAGTCATGGCACGAAATACAGATAAATTATCCACCTTTACGATTCTTGCTTCGTTTCTGGCAGTTTCGCTTTTGGCGGGAGCCGGCGTTACTTATTTTGACACCACCGGTGACGGCTTGTTGCCGCAACCGTGGCTGACGCTTGGCATTCTCGGCGTCGCTTTGTTGTTGTTGATTGGACTGGTTGTTCTGTATTCCAAAAGCGCGATTTTCGAGAAAGCCTCACGCGAACAGGGTGAGCAAAACGAACGCAATCAGCAAGCAATCCTGCGCCTCCTCGACGAGCTCGGCAGCCTTGCAGATGGCGATCTGACTGTTGAAGCGACGGTCACTGAAGACATTACCGGCGCCATCGCCGATTCAATAAATTATGCCATCGAGAAATTGCGCGAGCTGGTTGCGACGATAAACGAGACTGCAATCATGGTCGATTCCGCCGCCAAGCAAACGGAAGGTACCGCGGTGCACATGGCGCGTGCAGCAGCCACACAGACGCGTGAAATTTCTGCGGCGACAGAATCCATTGTGTCAATGGCGGGATCAATTGAAGAAGTGTCCGGCAATGCGGAAAGGTCATCCGACGTTGCCCGGCACTCGGTTGATGTTGCGCACAAGGGTGGCGAGGCGGTACGACGCACGATTGACGGTATGAATGCGATTCGCGAAACCATCCAGGAAACGTCGAAGCGAATCAAGCGCCTCGGAGAAAGCTCGCAGGAGATTGGCAACATTATTGAACTGATCAATGACATTGCCGAGCAAACTAATATCCTGGCATTGAATGCCTCGATTCAGGCTTCAATGGCGGGCGAAGCCGGCCGCGGTTTCGCGGTGGTGGCCGATGAAGTTCAGCGACTTGCTGAGCGTTCAACCAACGCGACCAAACAAATTGAAGTGCTGGTTCGAACCATTCAGGCGGATACCAACGAGGCAGTCGTCTCGATGGAGCGCAGCACAACGGATGTTGTCGGCGGTGCGCTGCTGGCCGAAAATGCTGGTGCGGCGCTGGATGAGATCGAGCAGGTATCTAACCAGATCGCAAACCTGGTGCAAAATATTTCCGGCTCTGCGCGGGAACAGGCCGGTTCTGCAGCGGACGTGACGCGGCGCACCACAAAACTGCGTGAGATCAGTGACCAGACCGGCAAGGCGACGACTGCGACCGCTGCGTCCATATCGAAGTTATCAGAACTTGCCTCACAGCTCCGGCAGACAGTTGCCGGCTTTACGTTGCCTAACTCGGCACTGCAGTCCAGTGCCTTGTCCGGAACCTCGAGCAGGCCAGCACCAGTTGCACGGGTCGGCGAAAAAGCTGCGGGATAAGGCCCCGTCCGCCGCGCCAAGTGATGACTAGCGAGTCAGGCATAGAGGATAAGCCCGCCGTCACGGGGCCCGTTGAGCGCGACGCCAATGGTCTGGCTGTCATCAGCCAGGAGCTGGTGGAGACCATTCGCAACGCCCACCTGGCACTGGAAGATTGTGTTGACGGCAGAGGCGGCTCGGCGGCACTGGTGCGCTGCGGTCAATTGCTGCATCAGGCGGGTGGCGCCCTGAAACTGACTGAAACGTATGGCGCCGCGCTGTTAGCTGAAGAAATGGAGGCCGTCTGCGCTTATCTAGCCAGCCTGCGGGCAGGCAAGGGGCGGGAGGATGGTCTCGATGCGCTGACCCGTGCGATGGTGCAATTACCCATCTACATTGAACGATTAATCGGCGGCGGACGCGACATCGCGCTGGTGTTGTTGCCGATGCTGAACGATTTACGTGCCGCGCGCGGGCGGCCGTTGCTGTCAGAGGGCACTTTGCTGTTGCTCAATCTGTCGCCGCAGCGAAAACCTGAGAGCAAAAATGCGCGTAAGGCCAGCGGTGAAGACCCGGTCTATGTCGCGACAAAACTTCGGCCCAAGTTTCAGCTTGCCCTGCTTGGCTGGATCAAAGGCGGCGACACTTCGCGGCATCTCGAAACCCTGTCCAACGTCGCCCAAATGCTGGAGCGCTCGGCGAATCGCGACGACATGTACCAGCTGTGGTGGATAACCGGTGGCGTACTTGAGTCCCTGCAAAACGGCGGCCTCGAAACGTCAGTCGCGCTAAAACGCCTGCTCGGCCAGACCGACCGGCAAATGAAGTTGCTAATTGATGAAGGGCTGGCGGCATTCGATAACCATCCGGTCACCGATCTCCTGAATAATCTCCTCTATTACGTCGCGCGATCCAGCAATGCGGGCGAGCGAATCAGTGAAATTCGCGCAGCGTTCAATCTTGCAGAATTGCTGCCTGGCGATGAACAGGTAGAACACGCGCGCGAAGAGTTGTCTGCACCCAGCGTCAAACTCATGCAGACAGTTGCCTCGGCAATTAAGGAGGATCTTGCGCGGGTTAAGGACGTGCTGGATATTTTTGTTCGCACCGGTATGAGCAAGTCTTCCGAGTTGGTGCCGCAGCTGGATCTGCTCAAGAAAATTAGCGACACGCTGGGTGTTCTGGGTCTTGGGGAGCTTCGCGGCGATATAGATTCCGAAATTGACCGGCTCAAATCTGTCGTTGCCAAAGGCGGCCCAACTAACGAACAAACCATTATCGAAATTGCCTCAACGCTCTTAAGAGTCGAAGACCGGCTGGATCAGCAGCTGGTTCGACTGATCGTACCGACGGAAGCAGGACCCGGGGCCGATGAGCCAGAGCTGCCGCCCGCCGAAGATGCAGACTATCGCAAGGTTGCGGAAGCCGTAATGCGTGAAAGCATCATCAACCTGGCTCGCATCAAGGAAACATTTAGCCAGTGCATGGGATCAGGCGGCACTTCGCAAGGACTTGACAGTATTCCGGCGCTGGTTCGCGGCATCAAAGCCGGTCTGATGATGCTCAACAAGACGCGGGCGATGGAGGTGGTCGAGCGCATTGGCAGCCTGATTTCGCTGACCCTGAGAGGCGCCGGGCCCGACCGACTAACGCAAAAAGAGACTGATCGACTCGCTGATGCCATTGTCAGCATTGAGTACTACATGGAGACCGTGAAGGCTGGTCGCAGCGAACCGTGGTACATGCTCGACAATGCCGAGGCATGCCTTGCGGTCCTGCGTGATCTCGAACAACGGCTGGTTGCAGACGAGGCGCATCACGAACCCACCATGAAGGTGGAGCAACCAGACTTCGACGCGATTGCGGCCGAACAGGCGTCACCGGCACAGGCGCAGCCGACACAGGTGATGCCGACGCCGGTCGTGTCGCTGGAAGTCGAGCACATTGATCCCGAATTGCTGGAGCTGTTTATCGAGGAAGCCAAAGAGGAAATTGCGACGATCAAACGCAACCTGCCGCAATGGGCTGAAGCGCCGGATGATATGGAAACACTGATTACGGTACGGCGCTCCTTTCACACCCTGAAAGGCAGTGGTCGCATGGTCGGTGCCGAACGGGTTGCAGAATACTCATGGAGTATCGAGAATTTACTAAATCGTCTGATCAATCGAACGCTGGTGCGAACGCCGCCGATGATCAGGTTCATTCTGCATGCGGCCGGCGCTGTGCCGGAACTGGTGGAACAGCTGGAAGTCGGTACCGATCCGGCAGGGGATATCAACCTGTTGATGGCAAGGGCTAACGCCTTCGCTGATGGAGATCCAAACGCAGCGGTTCTGAGTATTGCGTCCGCAGAGTCAGAGCCGTCAGCTGACGAATCTCCTGCGCTCGAAATGGACCCTGTGCTGCTGGATATATTCTCAAAGGAAACCGCTGGTCACCTCAAAGTTATCAACGACTATCTCGATGCCTGTGAAGGGCACCGACCGCCTTACCACGTTACCGACAATTTGCACCGTGCGTGCCACACCCTGCACGGTAGTGCGAATATGGCGAACGTCGAACGCGGTGTCGCGGTCGCCGGTGCACTCAATCGTTTCGTACGCAGAAATTATGATTACAAGGTCGGTTTCCTGAAATCCGGCGTTGACGGTTTGCGCGCCGCGTCAAAGGCGCTTGAGACCATAGTTGCGGACATCAACAGGGAAGATCGCAACCGCTCCGATTTCGTGGTTCTCATCGAGCACCTGACCAATCTGACCAATGCAGTCGAGCCGCCGGGCGGCGAAGAAGTGGTCGTTGAGCCTGCAGTTGCTGCGCCGGCGGAGGTTGTTGAGGAAGCAGAGGAAACGCCGGCCTACGATGCGGAAATAGCGGCGATTTTTTCAGAGGAAGCGGCGGAGCTGCTCGAATCAGCAGACCAGTCCCTGGCGGGCTGGAAGGCAGATCGAAAATCACGAGAGCACATCGAGGCACTGAAGCGCCATTTGCACACGCTCAAAGGTGGCGCAAGGATGGCCGGCATCACGTCGATGGGGAATCTCAGTCACGAACTGGAAGCGTTGCTGAACAATATTGACGATGGTCGCATTGAGCCAGGCCCGCAAGTCGACGATTTTCTGCAACAAAGTATTGATGAGCTGCATCGTATGCGGGATTCGGTAATTGCCGGCAGGGTGGTCACGGCTGCGACTGAACTTGAGCAGCGCATTCACAGTATCAATGCAGGTGAAGCTCTGCCAGAGCTGGCACATGACCAGACTGTTGTGCCAGTCAGGGAAACCATTGACAAAGCGGAAGTCGACCACAGCGATTCGGTATCCATCGAGTTTACGATTGAGCCGGAAGATTCCGTCAGCATGGTTATCGTCGACACGCCGTTAAACGATGAGCTGGACGAGATCAAAAAACCGCAGCCTGTCGAAGCAGAAACGCCAGTTACGGATACGGAACCACCAGCGGTTGAGATACCGGCAGCCGAGCCCGAACCGCCAGTAGAAATACCGGCCGCAGCGGAGCCCGAACTGCCAGCAGAAATACTGACGGCGAAAGCTCCGGTCGAAAAAGAGCCGCTGGAAGAGACGGTTAGCGCAGCGCGAGCAGCCGCAGCGCCGGAACGGAGAAGCGAAGCGCGCCAGGAAT
>JBLHLN010000001.1:0-33148 GCA_047620565.1 Woeseiaceae bacterium | reverse complement strand
GTGGGAACCACCCATGTTGGTGGGAACCACCCATGTTGGTGGGAACCACCCATGTTTCGTGGGAGCGGCTTTAGCCGCGAATCCTTAATTTTCGCACCGACTACAAGCACGGCGAGCTGCCTTATGCTCATGGCTCACTGCGCTGCGCTTTACTTCGCATAAGGCAGCTCGCCGTGCTTGCAGTCTCCGTACTGCGGCCTCCAAATCCGCGCAATTTGCAGGACATGGGTCGCCAGTCCGGTGCATGAGACTGTGGCCCGCAGGGATGCGGGCCTCAAGCCTACAGGGACGTACTTGCGGCGGGTCTCATGGGCCGGACTGGCGACCCGTGTCCGAGTAGTCGTGATTGTTGTCTGTGGAAAAATAAAGGAATTCGCGGCTAAAGCCGCTCCCACAAAGCCGCTCCCAAATCGCCGACCCCACGAATCAGATCACACCTGCAACCCTGTTCAGCACAAGCTAGCTTTTGCCTGCCGCGCCACTCACTGCAGCGGTAAATACGACGTCAGTGGAACTGTTCAAAGCGGTTTCTGCGGAGTCCTGCAGAATGCTGATGACGAAGCCTACCGCGACCACCTGCATGGCAATATCGTTCGGAATACCGAACAAACTACAACTCAGTGGAATCAACAGCAGCGAACCGCCGGCCACGCCGGAGGCGCCACAAGCTGACAGAGCGGCTACCACCGACAACAACAACGCGGTCGGCAGGTCGACGTCAATACCCAGCGTATGCGTTGCAGCAAGTGTCAGCACAGTAATGGTAATAGCGGCGCCGCCCATATTGATCGTTGCACCAAGCGGGATGGAAACGGAATAGGTGTTCTCGTCGAGATCCAGTTTCTCGCACAGCGCCAGGTTCACCGGAATATTGGCGGCGGAGCTACGCGTAAAGAACGCAGTAATGCCGCTTTCACGCAACGCCATGAAAACGATGGGGTAGGGATTTCTGCGAATGCGGAACCACACGATAAGCGGATTGATAAGCAGCGCCATGATCAGCATCGAGCCAAGCAACACCGTCAGTATTTGCGCGTAACCCTGCAATGCTGAGAAACCAAACTCGGCGAGGTTGCCGGCAACCAGGCCAAAAATTCCAATCGGCGCGAGACGAATAACCACGCGGACAATCATTGTGATGGCATGAGAGATGTCGTGCAGGAACAACCTGGACGATTCACCTGCGTGGCGCATCGTTAGACCCAGTGCGACGCCCCAGACAAGAATGCCTATAAAATTGCCGTTCATTACAGCACTGACCGGATTGTCGACCAGCTTGAACAACAGGTTATTGAGAACTTCACCAATCCCCTGCGGCGGGCTCATGCTGACGTCGGTAACAGCAAGAATCAGCGTCGTTGGAAACAGGGTGCTCATCATGACGGCGAGGAACGCTGCGCTCAATGTGCCAATCAGGTACAGAACAACAATGGGCCGAAGATTTGCATTGTTCCCGGCAGACTGATTTGCCAGCGCGGAAGCAACCAAAACGAGGACCAAAACCGGCGCAACTGCTTTCAAAGCCTGCACAAAGAGATTGCCAAGCAACATGGCTGAGCGCGCCGCATCGGGCCACAACAGCGCTAACAGGATCCCGGCAGCAATGCCTGTGGCGATGCGCAAAATCAGGTTCCCACCAAAGAAAAACTCGACAATTGACTTGTTCGCTTTGGGCGGCGTTTCTTCGAGTGACATAATGAATTCTTCTTGGCGGCGTTAGATCACGATGGGCAGCACTATACCGCAAGGTCATACCTGCCGGATGGCTCCGACAGGCCATGCGACCCTGATCAGGATGACTCGATATCCGCGGCAGCGCCGAGCTAGTCGCCAGATTCAGGCGATTTGTCACGGCTTCCGAGATTGCGCTGTCAATATGGGCGAATACTGAGCTTCAAAGGCGCAAAACCGTTGTATTATTGGGGGTCGTACAACAGCCGCTGCCCGGGGGGAGCTGGATGACGCTGGAAATCAGAAAGCCAATTCACAAGAGCCGATTTATACTGCTTGTCGCAGCAGCGTTGGCAGCGCCATTGTCGATGGCGCAGGATCCGAATCACCTTATTCAGACTACCTGCATTGCCTGCCACAACGACTACACGTTGCAGGCGGGATTTAGTTTGCAGTCTTTCGATGCAGAGAATCCGACGACCGATCCGGTACTTGCGGAAAAGATGATTCGCAAGCTTAATTCGGGCCAGATGCCGCCGTGGGAAATGCCGCGTGACCTTGATGCTATTTCAAACCTGGTGCACACCCTTGAAAGCAAACTCGACAAGGCAGCTCGCAGCAACAAACAGGCCGGCACCCGACCCTTTCAACGAATAAATCGCGCCGAGTATGCACGCCTTGTCAACGATCTCCTTGGTTTGCACGTCGATCCCTCTGAGTGGCTGCCAGAGGATCAGATCAGCGCCAGCTTCGACAATATTGCAGATGTCCAGGGGATGTCGGCGACATTGATGGTCGCCTACCTGACGGCTGCAAGTGATATTTCGCGGCGTGCAATCGGCAACGAAAATGCACCGGTTGTTGCCAAAACCTACAGCAATCCGCCATCCGTATCGCAACACGAGTGGGAACGGGTTGAAGGCGCGCCTTATGGCACGCGCGGCGGTATCAGCGTCCTGCACTCTTTTCCCGCCGACGGCGAATACACATTTTTGATGGGCTTCATGTCCGGCTGGGGCGAGCGCTTTCATGACGTTGATATTTCTATCGACGGCGAACGGGTTGCCTTCGTTCGCTATGGTGGTGATATCGATTTCCAGGGTCGCAAAGATTTTCCGATAGAAACGGACCCAATATTTATTCGCGCCGGCGAGCGCAGGGTAACCGCCGCATTTGTCCGCCAGATGGACGGGCCTTATGAGGATCTTATCCGACCTCACGACTGGTCACTGACCGGCGTGGAAATCGGCTATGGAACAACGTCGCCGCCACACATTATTCGCATGACACTGGAAGGACCTTACAACCCGGTCGGCATATCAGAAACGCCGAGCCGGCAACGCGTTTTTGTTTGCCGGCCAACGTCACCCGATGAAGAGCAGCCCTGCGCCGAGAAAATTGTCGGCACACTGGCAGCCAATGCATACGGCCGCAAATTAAATGACGATGACGTCGCCGACCTGATGCAGTTCTACACACTCGGCGCCAAAGACGGCGGCTTCGAACTCGGCGTACGCACTGCGCTTGAAGCAATCTTATCCAGCCCGCACTTTTTGTTCAGAATGGAAAGCTTACCGGCACGCGCAAAACCCGGTCGCGCTTACAAGCTTGCCGATATCGACCTGGCTAAGCGGTTGTCTTTTTTCCTGTGGGGCAGCAACCCGGACGCAGAACTGCTAGCGCTCGCCGAATCGGGGCGGCTCTCCCGGGATCGCACGCTCAAAGCACAGGCACAGCGCATGCTGGCTGATCCACGCTCGAAATCACTGGCGACGCGTTTCGCGTCATTGTGGTTGCGTCTGCAGGATCTGGACAAGGTGGAGCCGGATTCGGATTTGTTTCCAAACTATTCTCGCCAGTTAATGCAGGCAATGCGGCAGGAGACGGAACTCTTCTTTTATCATCTTGTACAAAAAGATAAGAGCATGCTTGAGCTGTACAGCGCTGATTACAGCTTCATGAACGAGCGACTCGCGACCCACTACGGCATCGACAACGTCATCGGCGACAAATTTCGCATGGTTAGTTACCCGGACGATCGTCGCAACGGCATTCTGGGGCACGGCAGCATCCTCGTGCAGACGTCCCTTGGCAACCGCACCTCACCGGTACTACGCGGTAAATGGGTCATGCAGGTATTGCTGGGAACACCACCACCGCCACCACCACCCGGCGTGCCGGATCTTGAGGAAACGGAAAGCCATAAAGACGGAGAGGTCCTGACAACTCGTCGACGAATGGAAATGCATCGCGCCAACCCTATATGTGCCGCGTGCCACAAGGTTATGGATCCGATTGGTCTTGCGCTCGACAATTTTGACGTTACCGGCAAGTGGCGCATCCGTGAGTTCGGCGTACCAGTCGACACACAGAGTACTTTTTATGATGGCAACGCAATTTCCACTCCGGCTGAATTATCAGCGATGCTACTCAAGCGCCCGCTTCCCCTGGTCAGAGAGTTCACTGCCAACCTGATGGCTTACGCAATGGGCCGGCGTGTCGAGTATTTCGACCAACCAGTAGTTCGTGCAATTGTTAACGACGCGGAAGAAGACGGATACCGCATGTCAGACCTGATTTTCGGCGTCGTAATGAGTGACGCCTTTCGCATGAAAGATCTGCCGATTCCTGATGACGAGGAAGCCGTGATAACTCGTTAATCGAGTAATAGAATTTTTTAGAGGTTCGAATATGAATTTTGTGAGTAAGAAGAAAATTGCGAGAAGAGCATTTCTTCGAGGCGCTGGTGCAACAGTTGCGTTGCCATTGCTTGACGCGATGATTCCTGCATTTGCCAACGACGCTGGCGGCCGCACACGGCTGGTTTGCATTGAAGAGGTTCACGGTCTGCCCGGCTGCAACGAGTGGGGCGCGGAGAACTTTCTGTTTGCACCGTCAGCCGAAGGACGCGACTACGAACTCCTGCCGGTCAATGCGCTGAAGTCGCTGGAACCCTGGCGCGAGCATTTCACAATAATCAGCAATACCGACACACGCATGGCTGAAGCCTACAGCCCAGGTGAAGTCGGCGGCGATCACTTTCGTTCGTCAGCTGTCTTTCTGACACACTCACACCCGAAACAGACGCAGGGTTCTGACGTGCATTGCGGAACTTCTATGGATCAGCTGCACGCGCAAACATTTGGTGGCGAGAACCTGCTGCCCTCGTTGCAACTGTGTATCGAGCCCAATGACAAGGGCGGCGGTTGTGATTACAACTATTCCTGTTCGTACACCGACTCCATCAGCTGGGCCTCTCCAACTGAACCGCTGCCAATGATTCGTAACCCGCGCACAGCATTCGATATGCTTTTTGGCGCAGGCGGCACTGCGGAAGAACGTGCGATCCGGCGCAGGACACACAGCAGCATACTCGACTGGGTTGCCAGTGAAGTCGCCGACATGAACAAAAACCTTGGCGCGATTGATCAGCGTCGCATCGATCGCTATCTCAGCAACGTTCGCGAAATTGAACGTCGCATTCAGATGGTTGAAACGAGCAATAGCAACGGCGAAACACGCGAGTTACCCGGCGCCCCCGCTGGTGTACCTGACTCATACTCCGAACATATGAAGTTGATGTTTGACCTGCAGGTGCTGGCGTTCCAGACCGACATGACGCGTGTTGTTTCGCTGAAAACCGGTCGTGACGCCTCGAATCGCACGTTTCCCGAGAGTGGTTCGGACAGGGCGTTTCACCCGTCATCGCATCACGGTGGCAAGGAAAAAGGTGTCAGGGAATTCAACAAGATCGCGTCATATCGCGTCAGTCAACTCGGCTATTTCATTGAGCGGCTAAAGGAAACGACTGATGGCGATTCTGACCTGCTTGAGCAATCCCTGGTTCTGTGGGGCTCGCCAATGGGTGATGCCAATCTGCATAACCATCGTCGTTGTCCGTTGATTCTTATTGGCGGGGCGAATGGGCAACACAAAGGTGGCGCGCATCTGAAAGCAGCAGACGGCACACCAATGGCCAATGCGATGCTCACCATGCTCAACAGAATGGGACATGAACTGGACAATTTCGGCGACAGCAATGGCGAGCTGAGTATATGAGCAAACTACGCACGATTTTCTTTTTGCTGCTGCTGGCCGTCGCAGGCACAGCAAGTGCGGCTGTAAAACCGGTGGCCGATGCTGCGCAAAGTGGCGATTTGTCATCGCTGCGTCAATTGCTCAGGGATGGCGAGGATGTCAATGAACCTCAGGGTGACGGTATGACCGCGCTGCATTGGGCCGCGGAGCGTGGTGACAGCGAAATTGCCGAAATACTCATTTACGCCGGCGGCAATATCGAGGCCGGTACCCGCATCGGGCGTTATCGTCCTTTGCACATTGCCAGCCGCAACGGCAATGCCGAAGTTGTCAAAGTGCTGCTGGCCGCAAATGCGGACGCCAGCGCGGCAACGGTAAATTCCGGCGTCATGCCACTGCACCTGGCAGCAGCATCCGGCGATCCGGAGTCTGTAGTCGCGCTTCTTGAAGCCGGAGCTGATGTAAACGCCGTCGAGCGTGCGTGGGGACAGACACCGCTGATATTTGCTTCGGCTTATAACCGCATCGATGTAATGAAGGTTCTGCTTGCAGCTGGCGCTGACACTGCGATTACCGCGCGAGTTAAGGATGTCGCTACAGACGAAAAAGCAGACAAGGCTGCGGAAAAACGCATTGTCGAATTTCTTGCGGAGTTCAAGGTAAAAGAAGGTGGCGGTCCGAACTGGCAACCTCAGCCCAGCCAGGTGCAAGCGGCCATCGAGGCGTCGCGTGAAATACAGCGCAAATGGCCCGATGTTCCCGACCCGTCCTGTGATGATTTTGTGCCATCTGAGGAAGATGATGAACCTGTAATCGACAAATGTGCGCTTGCGGTTACCTACAACGCTGACGGTGAGCCGGAATACGATTATGCGGCGGCAGCAGATGCCGAAGACGAGAATGCGGAACCAAAAAGACCCACCTATGGACAGCTGGTCGGCAGCATGGGCGGACTTACTGCACTCCAGCACGCCATTCGCCAGGGGCACATTGAGGCAGTCGAACTCCTGCTGGATGCCGGAGCAGATATAAATCAAACCAGTGGCGGCGACGACACATCGCCGTTATTGATGGCTGCCGTTAATGGTCAGTTCGACGTTGCATTGCGGCTGATCGAGCGCGGTGCCAACCCGAATTTGACCAGTATCGCAGGCACCGCCCCGCTGTTTGCGGTTATTGAACGCACCTGGGCGCCGCGCGCATCGTACTCGCATCCGATCGAACATCAACAACAGATCGCCACCCACTATGAAGTCATGGAGGCATTGCTCGATGCCGGCGCTGATCCGAATGCGCGGTTGGTGTCACACCTCTGGTATTCGGAATACACTTTTGCAGTATTGGGCGCTGCCGGCATCCATTACGAAGGAGCCACACCCTTCTGGAGGGCGACACAGGCACTCGACGTCAAAGCCATGGAGATGCTGAAGGAACATGGCGCTGATGCCGATATGCCGACCGTAAAACGGCCGGAACGTCGCAGACGTCCGCAACCTGATCCTGTCGAGGAAGAGATAAAGAAAGGCGACAGCGCCAAAGCGACGACATATACCGCTTCGCAGGAACCCGAGCCGGAAGAAGTGGACGAGGATGAGGACAAATCAGGCTTGCCACCTGTCCCGGTTGGCGGACCATTCATCCATCCAATTCATGCGGCAGCTGGTGCAGGGTATGGGCAGCAATTCGCGGGCAACGCGCATCGTTATGCTCCGGATAGCTGGTTGCCGGCAGTCAGGTTTCTCGTTGAGGAATGTGGCGCCGATGTAAACAGCAGGGATGCGAATGGCTATACGGCATTGCATCACGCTGCGTCACGTGGCGACAACGAGCTTGTGACATACCTGGTCGACCAGGGCGCAGATGTGATGGTGATCAGTCGCAAAGGTCAGACTACAGTGGATATGGCGAACGGGCCGATTCAGCGAGTCGCCCCGTTTCCGGACACCATAGCGCTACTCGAGAACTACGGCGCCATCAATAATCACAACTGCGTGTCCTGTTAACCCACTTACCGATTAACGATTTATCGCGGTACGAATTACCTCCGCAGTATATTCGGCGCGAAATTTGTTCATCTTCCTTCCCAGCTCGATCGTGTCCGCAAGGTTGGAGATATCGACACCATTGATCGATGCCATGTCCGCCGCCATGCGTTGTTCGTAACGCACCGATTCGGGATCTTCGACCATCATCATCGCGGTAACCCAGATGTCGTCATGGTGGCCATCACTTTCGCCTTCGACAACACCCAGCTGCTCTTCAGTGTATTTCTCAGTTTCTTCCCAGCCAGGCGTATAAAATTCAACGATGAAATGCGCCTTGACCCCCGTGCCTTGCCACTGCTTGCTCAGGCTTTCTGCCGCAGCAGCCATGCCGCGTTGATTTCCACCGCTATCGCCAATCAGGACGATATCTTTAAAGCCCTGAACTCTCAGGCTATTACCAATATCCTCCAGCAAGGCTACGTAAGTGTCGTCCCTTACCGTAAACGTACCAGGGTATTGCATGGATCCTGAGGGAGGATCAAATGCTCCCTCAGGCACAAATTTCACAATCGGCGCACATAATGTTTCACCTACCGCCATCGCTACGTCCGGACAAAGCGACTCCAAAATCACATTGTGCTTGCCGGTGACGAGATAGGGCCCGTTTTGTTCAACACCGCCAGTCGGGATAATTGCGGTCGTAAATCCTGTCGCAATCCGGTCGCGCACTTCCATGTAGGTAAGCTCTTCGATCCATACGGAGTCACTAGGCTCGAGCGGGTTCGGCTCCGCCAGTAACTCTTGTACCCGGCGGGCGCGCTCTTCCGCGCTCATTCCCTGTTGTGCATTCGAAGACTGAACAAAAGACAGGCATAACAACGTCACGCCAGTGACCGCCAAGGTCGTTGTTTTGATGTTCACAGCTCTTTATCCCCCTAGTATTTAACTTGTCCGGCATGCCGGATCAGCAATTCTCGACTACACAGGCCCGGCGTGCAAATGCGTATCAAAGGGCCAATGCCGCACGCATCATGATGTATGCGCCAAGGACCAGCACCATGGCCAGAAATAGTTTCTGGAAGTGTTCCTCATTGACCTGTTTACGAACCCATCGACCAGCAAAAACACCGGCGAATGCGGGCACCAGCGCAATAACCGATACCTTCAACTGGTCTCCTGATATGAGGTCGTTACTACTGAGGGACACAGCAAGCATGATTGTCGACAATGCGAAAAATGTCCCCATCGCCTGGACGAGCATGTCGCGGTTGAATCCAAGCGCCTGCATGTACAGCACGGACGGCACCATGAAGGACCCGGTGAACCCGGTCAGCGCACCATTGATTGCGCCAAGCACCAGGGACAGAATCGGTTCGCGGTCACGCGGCACGACGAAATGAAAATTGAGCAACCGCGACAAGGAGAATAAAAACAATACGCCGCCGAGCATGCCGGTCAACCAATTTACATTGATATCTGCAATGAAGAATGAGGTTGTGAAAATTGCTATCAGCGCGACGAGAAAGTAAAGCCACATGCGCCGCATTATTTCGCCGAGGTAGTCACCAGACAGCGCCTGCCAGATGTTGGTAGCCAGGGTCGGCACCACGATAATGGCCAGTGCATCGAACAGTCCAAAAGCAAGCGTCAGGACGATCAGCGCTACAATAGGAAAACCAAAACCGAGCACGCCCTTGACGAATCCCGCAACCACGAATGCGATCAGTGCAATTAGGGATGTATCCATGTACGTAATCGTATATTAATAAGAGCCGGCAAGAACTTCCTTTTGGAGCAAGCGACATGAGCCAGATCACAGCAGAATTGACATCGGGATCCGAAGTCGTTCTTTCAAATGGCAGGCATAGCTGGAATGCAGATGAGCCGGTCCGCGCCGGTGGTACCGATAGCGGCCCTGATCCTTACGAACTCTTACTAAGTTCGCTGGCAGCCTGCACCTGCCTGACGTTACTGATGTACTGCAGGCACAAAGGCATTGAACTGAAGGCGGTCAGAGCCAGTTACGATTTCTCAAACGTACACGCAGATGACTGTGCGGACTGTGACGAATCAGACAAAGGATTTATTCAGATGATCACGAGCAATGTTTACATCGAAGGTAACTTCGATGATGCGCAAAAGAAGAGGCTCGCACAGATAGTTAGCCGCTGCCCCGTGCATAAGACACTGACCAAAGGAGTGCGCATTACAGACAACGCAACTTTCGGCTAAGCGCAGTTTCGGCCGGAGTCAGGCCTGATTCTCCAGCATGCGTACCTTGCCGAAGATTGCCTCGTTCCCGGGACGTGGGTCGGCCGGCACATTCTGTGCAAGCAATAGAGAGCAAACGGCGAAACCGGTACCAAAGAAGAATACGGCTGAATGCGAAACCACCCACACCAGTCCCAGGGCGGCAGGTACGACCACCGCCGCTATGTGGTTGATTGTAAAGGAAACGCCAGCGCTACTTGCAATATCCGCCGGGTCCGCAATTTTCTGGAAGTAAGTCGACATCGCTATATAGAGTGCGAAAAACATGTGATCGATGACGTAGAGCCCGGCTGCCAGGTAGGCGTTTTCCACGTACGCATAGGCGGTGAATACGAGGATAAGCCCAGTATATTCGATGCTTAACGACGTACGTTCGCCGATTCTGCGTATGACTATTCCGATACGTTCTGCGAACAGCCAATTGAACGAGTAGTTGATCAGGAACAGCAAAGTTACCTGGGCGGCTGTGTAGCCGAACTTCTCTACCATCAGGAACGCCGCGAACACCATAAAAATTTGCCGCCTTGCTCCGGAGAAAAAAATCAGGGCGTAGTAAAGCCAGTATCGTTTTCGAAGGACGAGATGTTTGTGCTGTTGCGTCCTGCCAGAAAAATGCGGAAATCCGAACCACGCAATCGCGGCCAGGCCAATGCAAAGGATACCCGCGATCAGGAAATTCCACAGGTAGTCCAAGCCAAAAATTTCCAGCAATACCCAAAGCGTTCCGTACACAATCAATGATGTGACGGAAGCAACGGAAATAAGTTTGCCGAGAACTTGAGGCGCCTCCTCCCTGGTAAGCCATTGCAACGCCAGTGACTGCTTCACTGATTCAAAATAGTGAAACCCAAGCGACATCACCACCGTCGTAAAATAGAGGCCGTATACAGTAGGAAAGAACCCGGTTATTGCAACGCCGAGACCCATTGTTGCAAGCGCCAGTACCAAAAGTGTCTGTTCCCGAATGATGAGCAACACAAAGACAGCCGTGAATGCGAGAAAGCCGGGTATTTCCCGCAGGCTATGCAGGATGCCAATCTCAATACCGGTAAAGGCCGCTCTTTCGACGACGAAATTGTTCAACAACGCAGTCCAGGTATTAAATGCAATCGGCATTGCGAGACTCAGGAGCGTGAGCAATACGATCGGTGTTTGCCACTTTTCCCTGCTCACGGCGTAGATAGCTCGTAACTGGACTTAGTGGTTTTCGAAATGCGGGACAGGAATGTTGCTGTCTTTGTAGTAGTCGCGCCACTCGCTGTCCGGATCAGCCGCACCTGATACGACGATGTCAGTATAGATTGAGTAGGCAGTCGACACCGGCTTGGCTATGTCTTCTTCGAAAGCGGGTGGCAGTTCGAGCAAATGCCGATAAACGTGCTCCGCGGATGCACAAGCTGCATGCTTGAACGGCAAATACCAGTCGTTGTTTAAAATGTGGTCACCGAGTTCGATTCTGGTCGCGTTTATTGACTCGAGGCGCCAGTAGGTCTTCCAGTAAAGCGCCTGGACCCGTTCCGAAACATTGTCGAATGTTGCTGACCCGCTCATGCCATACAGGTCCGTTCTCAGGTTTTCGGCTCTTCTGGCGACCTCAGCCAGGTGCTGCGACAACTCCCCCGATATGCCAGGTTGCGCTCGCAGGCCGCTTGGATCTGCTTCGGGCTGCGGCGGAATCACCAGGACCTGGTAACGGGCAAATTTCAGCATCGTTTCTGCCAGGCTATCGCGACAGGCAGCGCTGGGGTCGTTGGCATTGCTGATTCTGTTTATCTCGAGGTAAAGCTCTCGCGCCAGCGCCTCTCTTTCAGCATCGCTGATGAGGTCACGCAGCGGTGTTTCCTCGAATATTTGCGCCGATTTTTGCACGGCTGCGGCCAATACCGGGTTATGCCGGCCGGCATCAATCGCTGTGCGACCACCGAACAAGCCTTTGATCCAGCTAATCATTCGCGTATTCCAATATCTGATCGTCTTCCTGCCCGGATGACGATCAGGCGGATCCATTTCCTAACCAGGACAAGACAGTGTTGTACCCCGCTGGTGCGAATTAATCAAAGGGGCCGTTCTGGCCTCCGCTGCGACCAAATGCGCCCTCACAACGTAATAAATCGGAATTCAAAGGGGTCCTCAACAAGGGGTCCTCAACAAGGGGTCCTCAACAAGGTACAAAGAGTATTGACCAATGAATTGTTACAAACACAGAGAAGAGGTCGCGATCGCCGTCTGCAGGAACTGTGGTCGGGCTGCCTGTGCCGATTGTTGTGAATATTCGGGACAGAAGATTTCGTGTAGTGCAGATTGCACAGAAGCGCTGCGGCAGACAGTTCTGTTGACAGACAGGCTAAGGCAAAGCTCCGGGCTGGGCCCAAACCCACCAATACCGGCATCGGTATCGACCTATTTTTTCTTTGGCTTGATCCTGCTCATAACCGGTATTTACCTGACTGTCACACGCCCTGACCCCGAATACCTTACATTTTCCATGTCAGCGATATTTTTCACAATGTCAGCGGGAGCTTACAAACGTCACCGGGATGGATGTATCGATTGCAAATAGTGACCGACTGAATCGTCGAACAGAATTAGGCCACCGGACACGCCAAATCAATAATCTTTCTATCTGGAAAACGCTGGCATATTCGTGCGACCTGCCGACGCAGCATTTTTTCCCGGTCGCTAACTACTCATTGCCCCATTTTGTTTCCACGATGATGCCGATACTTTGCAAGAACTTCGTTGGCAGGATGCCGCCGGCAGAAACGATCACAAAATTATTCTCGATGGTCTCCTCAGTATCTTCAAGAGCAATGGTTACTGCATCCTCTGTTATTTCTTTTACATTGGAATTCAGCAACACGCGCAGTCTTCCGGCTCCCTGCATGGCCTCGATCTTTTCGCGATTTTTCTGTTTGGCTCGAGCAAAAGCGCCAGAACGATATGAGAGTGTAACGGTTGTCCCGTGCTCCTCTGCAATGCTGGTCGCAGCTTCGAGCGCACTATCACCGCCGCCAACGACCAGCACATGCTGGTCTTTGTATTGCTCGGGATCGATGAGCCGATACGCAACTTTTGGCAACTCTTCACCGGGCACGCCAAGGGTACGCGGCGTACCTCGCCGCCCGATCGTCAGGAGTAATGTCCGCGTGTTGTATTTGCCGCGATTGGTTTCTACCAGGTAACCGGTGCCGCCCGATACCGGCTGCACCGACTCAACCCGCTCGTTGTAATTGATTTCGACAGCGGTGTCTTTCTCAACCTTCTGCCAAAATTCCATTAAGTCTTCTTTCTGCACTTCCTTAAAGGAAACCTTGCCCACTATCGGTAATTCCGCCGGCTGCGTCATAACCAGTTTTCGTCGCGGAAAATGCGCAACAGTGCCGCCGAGTGTTTCCTGCTCAATGGTCACGCACTTCATGTTCGCCGCTTTCGCACCCAGGGACGCTGAAAAGCCTGCCGGACCCGCGCCAACGATAACGATGTCATGATCGTTATTGTGTTTCTTCTTCAGCAGTTCACTGATCGACTGCATTGCTTGTCTACCCTGCTCGATCGCATTTCGAATCAGTCCCATGCCGCCGAGTTCGCCGGCAATGAAAATGCCTGGAACGTCCGTCTCGAAATTTGGTTTGACGACCGGGATATCCACGCCGCGCGTGGCGGTACCGAATACAAGCTTAATTGCGCCGACCGGGCATGCTGTTTTGCAGGCACCATGACCGATGCAATCAGACGGCCCGACGAGGCGCGCTTTTTTTCCGATCATGCCAAGCACCACGTGCGAGTCCTGTTCCGGACAGGCAGCAACACAGGATTTGCAGCCTATGCAGGTATTCAGGTCAATCTCGGGATGCAGCGTTGGCGGCTCCAGCATGCCGGCTTCAGTAGCGATCCGTAACGCTTCCAGACTGCGCTTTTCAAGGTTTGAGTGGCGACGCATGTACCAGCCCACCAGGATGATTACTGGTATCAGGTACAGGTAGTTAAGTAAGGATCCGCTCACAATTAGTCCGCTGGCATATTTCTGTTCGGCCAGAGCATACCGGGAGTTTTCCGCTCGTTCATCAATCAGTTCACGCTACGCAAATTTGACTATTTCCGGCAAAAGCAAAGCGAGCAATACGAGCGACAAACTGATGCAAATTTGGCAAAAAACATCCTTCCAATGCAAGTGATTCTCATTCCATCTCGCTTTGTCTGCAAAAAGCGACAGGTATTTGTTTTTTTTAGATTTTTTGTGAATTAGTGGAACCTAATTTGCGTAGTTTTCGTGTACTAAAGAGTGCTCAATCACGTTTGCGAACCGGTTCACAACGAGTTGCGGAAATACGCTGGCAGTTCTGGTGAACATAAGTAGAATGCGGCCGGATTTTAGCTGTTAGGAAGAAACATATGTCGTACTTTTTCTGGGGGATGATCATTATGATGCTGGTAGCAGCGATCATGATCGTTGCGCTCCCGCTTGGGCCGGCAAAACGCCTGCTCCGATCCCCCCGATTTCTGCTCGCTGTACTGGTGCCGATAACTGCTGTCGGCCTCTACGTAGCGCTGGGCACACCGGCAGCCATAACCGAAGAGCCTCGTGCACAACATCAGAACCCGGTCAGCACGAAAAGCAGCGACGGAGTTCCAACGGTTGACAGCCTTATTGATGGACTGAAGGCACGTCTGCAAAAACAGCCGGACGATGGCGCTGGCTGGTTACTGCTTGCGCGCTCTTATGACCATCTCGGGCAAAAAAAGGAAGCGATCGCCGCCTACGAAAAAGCTACCTCGCTCGGCCAGTCGCACCCTGAACTGGAGAAATCACTATACGGCTCGAGTGACGACGACAATGTCGCGAGCAGTCCTGCGAGTACTGGAATTCGTGGACGCTTGTCCTTATCCCCCGAGGTCGCCGTGCAGGTGCAAATGAGCGATACGATTTTTATCTTCGCCAAAGAGTCGGTTGAACAGCGAATGCCGGTTGCTGCCTTGCGCAAGTCGGTTGCCGATCTGCCGCTGGAGTTTGAACTATCGGATGAGCAGGCAATGGTACCCGGAACCAGCATGTCGGATTACGCGCAACTGGTCGTAACGGCAAAGGTGTCTCGCTCCGGAAATGCCGGCGATACGCTAAATAGTTTCGAGGTCACATCGGCGCCGATAGTCCCGGCCAATGGCGACCTTGTCGAATTGCTTATTACCGGCGCTGGCGAGGGGTCGGTCAATGAATGAAACGACCCTCGACACGGCTTTTGCGTCCGGCAATTTCCGCGAACGTTTGTTCGGCACCAGGGAAACCCGGCAAAGCAGTACTTTTTACAGTTACACGCTATTAACGATCGCCATCGGTATCGGCTGGTTGCTGCGGGACTACGGCTTCATCGACGCCGAATACGGTGTTGGCTATTGGCTCGGTATCATTGGTGGCTCAATGATGTTGGTGCTGCTGTTATATCCGCTACGAAAGCGACTAAAGGCCTTCGGATTTCTTGGCACCACAAGCGGCTGGTTCCGCATTCATATGATACTCGGCCTGCTCGGGCCGCTATTGATTTTGTACCACTCCAATTTTCGACTTGGCTCATTTAATAGCAAGGTCGCCCTTTACTGCATGTTGCTTGTCGCCGGCAGCGGTATTGTCGGGAGGCACATTTATGCTCATGTACACAGGGGCCTGTACGGTCGGAAAACCAGCCTGAACGAATTACGTAATGATCTGCAGAACTCACTTGAAGCAAACAGCGGTTTCGCGAACCTGTTGCCGGGCCTGACAAAGCGACTGGAAGCAGTTTCCGCGGAAGTCCAGGGCGATCAATTTACCCGAACGATAAAAAGCAGCGCAAGCCTGAAGTGGAAAATTCGTCGCTATACGCTTTGGTTTTCATTATCACGGGCAGCGAACCGGGAATTGAAGGAGCGCGCCGCTGAGTCTCCGACAATTGACCGAGACCTGCCGCGCCTGAAGAAATCCACCTCTTTGTACATACGAAAATTTGTGCATCAGATGAGCAATGTCGCTCAATTCACGTTGTACGAGAAATTTCTTTCTATTTGGCATGTTCTGCATTTGCCGCTTTTTTTCATGATGATTATTTCCGCCTTGTTACATGTACTTGCAGTGCACATGTACTAATTGGTTTAACGGGATGAAACGATGGACATTCGTACTAACTGGAGCATTGATCATGATGGCCTGCATTCATAGCCAGCCATCTGTCGCTCAGAACGTCGAATCCCTCGTAATGCCCGGGGAACTCATCCTGGGGCATGCGGAACTGGAGGCGGATTGCACCTCCTGTCACAAGCGCTTTGATCGCGCGGAGCAATCCACGCTTTGTGCCGACTGTCACGAAGATGTTAAAGGCGACATCAATAGTGAATCGGGATTTCACGGCAAATTCGCCGAGGCAAGCTCCGCTGAATGTTTCTCTTGCCATACAGATCACGAAGGACGGAACGCCAACATCATCGTACTGGATGAGTCGGATTTCGATCATGCATTTACTGACTACGAACTAGTCGGCAAACATGCCGAAGCCGAGTGCGCCGGATGCCATGAGCCATCGGACAAGCGTCGCGACGCGCCACAAGAATGCATCGATTGCCATCGTGAGGACAACATTCACGATGAGAGTATTGGTACGGAATGCGCGGGCTGTCACAACGAAACGGACTGGCTCGAGGTCACTTTTGACCATGACACAACTGACTATCCATTGGTTGGCAATCACGTTGACGTAGCCTGTGGCGACTGTCACGAGGACAAGTCTTTCGCCTTCACGGAGGACACATGCTTCGGCTGTCACGCAGCTGATGACGCTCACGACGGTCGCAGCGGTGAGCAATGCGAAAAATGTCATAACCCGGTTGACTGGACTGACACCAGCTTCGACCATGCGCGCGATACCGACTTCCTGCTCGAGGGCAGTCACACGCTGCTGATCTGCGATGATTGCCACAGTGACGATCCGTTTGCTGATGAGCTCGATACGACTTGCGCAGGATGCCACGTGGACGATGATGACCACGATGGCCATAACGGCACCGACTGTGCAGGTTGCCATACCAACGACAAGTGGCCGGACATACACTTCCTGCACAACATCGACACCGATTTCGAATTGCACGGATCTCACGAAACGGTCGCGTGTGTCGACTGTCACGTTGAACCGATTTTTGACACATCGCCTGAAACATTCTGTGCCTCCTGCCACCTGGAGGACGAGCCGCACGGCGGCAAGCAGGGCGATCAGTGTAATGATTGCCACACGGAAGAGAGCTGGCAGGAAGCACCATTTTTTGATCACGACATTACGAAATTCCCGCTGCTTGGTGAACACGACAACCTCGAGTGCGACTCCTGCCATGAAAGCCAGGTGTTTGTTGGCACAAATAATCAATGTATCGATTGCCACCTGGAAGACGATGTCCACGAAAACCGCTTTGAGGAACAATGTGGCGATTGTCATAACCCGGTCGCCTGGGACTTGTGGCTGTTCGATCACGACACTCGTACAGAATTCATACTCGAAGGCGCACATGTAGAGGTTGCGTGTGACGACTGCCATCGAACCTCCCTGGCATCGATGCACAGGCTAGGTAGCAGCTGCGTGGATTGTCATCGCGCTGACGATGTCCACGATAGTGAATTTGGCCAGGATTGTAGCCGTTGCCACACAGAAAATTCCTTCACGGAAGTGAGGTCATTGCAATGAAATTCTCGAAGCGTTTTGCAAGGGGTGCTAAGGACAGCACACATTATTGGATCGGTCTGCTCGTGATCGCACTATTGGGCATGTTGTTGTTGCAATCAAATGCTTTTGCGCAGCAGCCCTTTGATCATTTCAGCACCGGTTTTGTACTTGATGGCGCTCATGCCAATGTGACCTGTGAAGGGTGTCACGTTAGCGCGACATTCGGTACGACGCAGCAGGCATGCGTAAACTGTCACTCTCCCGGTGGGCTCGTTCGCGCGTCTGCGAAATCTCCAGATCACATAGCAACGAACGGTATCTGCTCGGACTGTCACACAACGTCGTCGTGGGTTCCGGTGGCGTTTGTTGACCATTCATCACTCACGGGGAGTTGTTTTGGCTGCCATAACGGCTTTCAGGCGACTGGAAAAACTCCAGGCCACATCTCCTCCGGCGATCAGTGTGACGATTGCCACAGTACGACCGGCTGGTTACCGGCCGTATTCGACCATAGTGGAGTCGTTGGTAACTGCGTTGGTTGCCACAATGGCGTCAGCGCTACTGGCAAGAACGCAACGCACATTACCAGCGGCGACACCTGCGACAATTGCCATACGACTTTTGGCTGGGTACCGGCGAATTTTGATCATGTAAATATTCTCGGCAATTGCGTCAGCTGCCATAACGGCATCGAGGCGACCGGCAAAGATGCAACTCATATTCAGTCGACCAATATCTGCGAGGACTGCCATAGCCCCACGATTTGGGTGCCGCCAACTAACGTAGATCATACGCAGGTAATTGGCAGTTGCGGCTCCTGCCACGATGGCGTTATTGCCACCGGCAAGCATGCCACGCATATTGCCAGCGGCGACACTTGCGACGATTGTCATACGACGGTTGGCTGGCTACCTGCCAAGTTTGATCATGCGAACATTACGGACAATTGCAGTAGCTGCCATAACGGCACAGACGCGACGGGCAAGAATCCGATGCATGTGCAAACAACGAATGTTTGCGAAGACTGTCATTCAACAGTTGCATTTGCTCCAGTATCGACCGTTGATCACACGCAGGTGCTGGGAACCTGCGGCTCATGCCATAACGGTACGGACGCCATCGGCAGAGGCCCGACGCACGTGCAAACGACCAATGTTTGCGAAGACTGCCACAGCACGAATATGTTTGTGCCTGCAGTAACCGTGGATCACACCCAGGTCCTGGGAAGTTGCGGTTCCTGCCACAACGGCACAGATGCCACCGGCAAACACCCCACGCATATTGCCAGTGGCAACACCTGTGACAATTGCCACAGCACGGTTGCCTGGTTGCCCGCAAATTTCGACCATGCGAATATCATCGGTAATTGTGTCAGCTGCCATAACGGCACAGATGCCACCGGCAAGAATCCAACACACGTACAAACGACAGACGTTTGCGAGGACTGTCACAGCAGTAACGTCTTTGCACCGGTGATAACCGTTGACCACAACCAGGTTATTGGTTCGTGCAGCGCCTGTCACGATGGTGTCACCGCAACAGGCAAGAATCCGACCCATATTGACAGCGGCAGCAATTGCGATGACTGCCACAGCACGGTTGGCTGGTTACCCGCCAATTTCGATCACCTGAACATCACCGGCAATTGTGTCAGTTGTCACAACGGTACGGATGCCACCGGCAAGAATCCGACCCACATCCAGACCTCCAATGTCTGTGAAGATTGTCATACAACCAACATTTTCGCACCGGTAATGACCGTTGATCACACGCAGGTAATAGGCACTTGTGATTCGTGCCATGACGGCGTTGTTGCCATCGGCAAACACCCAACGCACATCGCGAGTGGTGACACCTGTGATGATTGTCACACCACGGCCGGTTGGTTGCCCGCGACATTTGACCACGCGACGATTACCGGAAATTGCGTCAATTGCCACAACGGCGCAGATGCTACGGGCAAGAACCCTGCCCATCCACAGACGACGAATGTTTGTGAAGACTGCCATAACACCAACGTATTTGTGCCTGTGACGATAGTCGATCATACCCAGGTGCTTGGCGCTTGTGGTTCCTGTCACGACGGCGTCACAGCGACAGGTAAACATCCGACGCATATTGCCAGTGGCAACAATTGTGATGATTGCCACAGCACGGTTGCCTGGCTGCCCGCGAATTTCGACCATGCGAACATCACTGGCAACTGTGTCAGTTGTCATAACGGTACCGACGCGACCGGCAAGAATCTGACGCACGTGCAAACGACAAACATCTGTGAAGACTGCCATACGACGAATGTGTTTGCGCCTGTGTTGACTGTTGATCACAGCCAGGTGCTGGGCTCATGTACGTCCTGCCACAACGGCGTTGCGGCGATCGGGCAGAACACGAATCACTTTGCCACGAACCAGCAATGCGATACCTGCCATATCACCAATGGCTGGACACCGGCCGATTACCGTCACGTTACGTTGCCATATGAACCGCAAGACCATCGTGGCAACTTTCAATGCACCGAGTGCCACCAGAATAACTCGGAGAACGTCAACTGGTCGTCACCCGGTTACCGACCAAACTGCGCCGGTTGTCATGCGAGAGACTACAAGGCAGGCGAAGATGACCACCGAGGTCTGAGCAACGACCAGAATTGTGCTGAGAGTGGCTGTCACAGAATCAGTGACAAAGAATGGTAGCGGCTACGCATTGGATTTCAGCATTCTCAATTCTCGTTTCATAAAGTACCTGGCCTGCTTGCTGCTTGTAAGCCTGGCGCCGGGGGGCTTTGCCGCGCCCGGATTTATCACCGGCTCCAAGGTCACGCGCGGCAACGCACTCGCGGAAGTAACGATAGAACTGGCTTGTGGCGTCGAGTACATCGATCATTTCCCGGTGGACCGCGGAGAAACGCTGCGCATTCAACTGGAGGCCACAACGATCTGCAACGGTGTGTCGCCGCTGGCCGCTCAGTCACGCGAACAATACCGACCCCTGCAGGCAGACCTCATAAATTTGCAGGAAATTATCTACGATGGAAACAGCAGCGGCGGCCAGATACTAACGCTCGTATTTGGCGATGCGGTCGAATACGAAGTGCTGCACAGCGGTACTTCGAACACCATAACCGTCAGACTGCGCTTCGAGCAGCCGCTCGCCAAAGCCAGGGCGAAGTCGGGCGCCAGCGGTGTAAGAGTAAGGAGACCACCGGAGCCGCAACTTTCCTACGCAATCAATCTTTCATCCAGCCGCCAGCCGCATGCCGAGTCCGACATGTCTGCAATCACTATTTCGGCCGGTCTCGAAGTGTTTGAGACGGAAGTGGTTCTGGCGGGCGCAACCTGGTATCGATTGCGTCTCGGTCACTTCAACAGTACTGCCGAGGCCCAGGTGGAACTCCTGAAACTGCGCGACCAGTACCCGACTGCATGGATTGACCGGGCTGATGATGGCACGACAGCTGTCGCAGAACGTCGTCCGGATGCGGCTGTAACAGAGCCGACCGATACTGCTGCCAACACTGTATTTGCTTCGATCGGCCTGGATCAGATTGACGTTCTTATGAATGACGCCCGACTTGCCATGGTCGCGAAAGAATACTCAAGAGCGGTGCAGATTTATACCAAGGTTCTGCGCGTGCCTAATCATGATAGGCACCCGGAGGCACAGGAACTGTTGGCCTTGTGCAGAGAGAAGAACGGCCAGGAGGCGCACGCAAGAGCAGAGTATCAAAAGTATCTGTCTCTTTACCCTGACGATGACGGGGCAACGCGGGTCAACCAACGACTTGCCGCGCTTCTGGCGGTCGATCGACGCTCCAGCAGTACTACGACCACTTCCGACACCCGGGTTGGCAGCTCCAGATCGACGCAAAGCGATTGGAGAATTCAGACGTATTTTTCGCAGTATTATCGCCGTGACGTCAATCAGATGAATTCGCAGGATGAAATCATCAGCCAGTCTGCGCTTTACTCAGACGTCAATTTCGATGCCAGGCGGCGAGGACAACGCTTTGACTTCAGCAGCCGAATTTCTGCGGGATACCGCAGCGATTTCCTGGACGCTGAAAGCGGATCAGGCAACGACGTTCGCATCTCCTACGCCTACGCCGACCTTGCTGACGTCAGAACAGGACTGCGCGGCAGGGTGGGCAGGCAATCAAGAAATACCGGTGGTGTCCTGGGACGCTTCGACGGACTCAATCTTGGCTACCAGGCCAGTGACCGCGTTCTGGTGAATGCAGTGATGGGCATGCCGGTCAATTCATCCTCGGCTGGCATCAACTCGGAGAGGAAATTCTATGGCGCCAGCGTCACCTATGGTCCCATTCTGGAGGATCTGGAACTGGGCATGTTCTACGTTCAACAGGATATTGAAGGCATCGACGATAGACAGGCTATCGGTGCGGAATTTCGCTATTTCGGCGCAAATCAGAGTCTTTGGGGCATGCTCGATTACGACACGTTGTTTAAGGAAATTGGCAGCGCCTATTTGCATGGGAGCTGGCGTTTTGCAAATCGTCTGACCCTGCATGGCTCATTGGATCGACGACGCAGTCCGTTCCTGAGCACGGGCAATGCCATTATCGGGCAACCAGTTGCTTCCTTTGCCGAGTTGGCAGTGATTTTCAGTGAAGACGAGCTCCGCCAGTTAGGAATCGATCGCACCTCAATTGCCACCACGTTTTCTCTTGGCGTTTCACATTCGCTTACGCCGAGGCTGCAAATCAGTGCAGATGTTAATCAGACTGACGTGGATGGAACGCCCGCGTCAGGTGGCGTCGAGGCGACACAGAAGACCAGCTACGAGTACTATTCAGCCAACCTGACTGCCAGCAGCCTCCTGAAAGAGGGAGATGTGTCTATTATCGGTCTGCGATATTCAACATCTGACACGGCAGAAGTCATATCCGCAAGCCTTGATACCCGTATGCCATTCGGGGAAAAATTCCGTATTAATCCGCGACTGCGCGTGGACCGTCGGAAGAGACTCGGAGAGATAGACTACGAATGGATCTATACACCGGGCCTGCGCATGCAATTACGATGGAGTCGAAAATTTCGCATGGAGCTTGAAGTTGGCAAGCAATTTGTCGAGCGTCAAACGAATATCGTAAATCTCGATCGAGAATCCTACTTTATTAATCTTGGTTACCAGGCTTTTTTCTGATGCCGGCTCGCGACCTGCTTCTCTCATGCCAATCGGCTTGCCGAGGCGCAGCAATATTTTTTCTGCTGGGGCTGATCAGCTGCGGAACGTCTCCGTCAATCAGCAATGAGAAACTCGATCCACTGACAGGCGTGACTGTTACATTTGTCGAAGCACCCCTCATTCTCTATCGGGAAAACTGGGCCAAGGCCGCCTACGCGAGGAACCTGGTAAATATGGGTCCGATCCAGGTTAATCGCATTGGAAGTCTTCGATATTATCTCTGGGTCGGAATCTGGAGCACGATGCGGGTTACCGAAATCTCCGAGCATCGCAATGCCTTTGAGTCGATTTTAATTTTTGCGGATGGTGAGCCGCTATCGCTGAATGTCATCGGCTGGACGCCGGATTCCATCGGTTTAAGTGAGCCCGCATATCTCAAACCGGTCGCATCGGCAGTAGATGCCTACTATGAGGTTACCGTGGATCAGATCAGGCTGATCGCTGAAGCGACCGACCTTCGATTACAGTCGTCCGGTGTTTTCCCGCAGGAGTTTCAACTCTGGGATCAGCAAAAAATGGCCCGGGATGACCTGCATGAATTTCTGCGCATCGCATTCTGATCAGGCCATCAGCGTAGCTCAGTCCTACTCGACACTACCCCGGGTCACCAGTCGTTCCACCAACGGCTTGATCGTCAGGCCCTGCACGATGATCGAAAACAAAACAACAGCATAGGTAATGGTGAGGATAGTCGGTTTGTATTCGTTATTCGGCAATGACAGTGCCAGCGCAACCGCTATACCACCACGAAGACCACCCCACGTCAGGATAGGTATAGCGCCCTTGGTGAACGTCCGCCAAGGCGAAAGAATCGTAATTGGTATATACACCGCCACCCAGCGCGCGGCGAGCGTCAACGGTATTGCGAGTATCGCGACCTCAAGATGGTCGACTTTTTTGGCGATGATCAGAACTTCCAGTCCAATGAGCAGAAACAGAACAGAGTTTAGAATCTCATCCAGTAATGACCAGAACTTGCGAATATAATCTGCCGATTTTTCGCTGACCGCGAATTTCATGCCGCGGTTGCCAATGAACAACCCTGCTACAACCATGGCGATCGGACCGCTCATATGTAGCTGAATGGCTAAGGCATAGGTGACCATCACCATGGCGAGCGTAATCATCACTTCAAGGTTGTGTTCGTCGATATGGTACATGGCTCGATATCCGGCGTAGCCCGCGATCAAACCGAGGACAGCACCGCCGACCGCCTCAAGGAAAAAAAGCTCGGTCACTACGAGCGCATTCATTTCTGCCCCGTGTTCACCGCCGCCAACAGCAATCGCAACGACGACCGTAAATACCACGACGCCTACACCGTCGTTCAACAAGGACTCACCAGCCATCTTTGCTTCAAGAGACTCGGGTACTTTAACCGTCTTAAACAAGCCGAGCACAGCGACAGGATCGGTAGGACTGATTAGTGCACCGAAAACCAGGGCCCAGATAAATGGCGTCTCGATATCGAAATAATTCAGCAATTGCCAGGTCGCCCAACCAATGACAAATGTGGAAATCAGAATACCCAGGGTCGCCATCAGACCGATTGCCAGCAAACGCGATTTGAAAACCGAGAAATCCACATGCATGGCGCCGGCAAACAAGAGAAAACTCAGCATGCCGTGCATCACAGCCTCGTGAAAATCGATTTGCTGCAGCACGCCGGTTACTGTCTCCAGCAGCTGCGTGTTTGGGCTGAGTAGTTCAATCAGTATCAATGCGAGCGACGCAGCAAGGGCGATCACCACGAGTCCGATCGTATGCGGCAGTTTGAGAAAGCGATGATTTACATAGCCGAACAACGCCGACAGACCGATTAGAAACGCACCGATATCAAAAATACTCACTTTTAGATTTCCCCGGAGATCTTTTTCAGCCACACGACCCTGCGAATACTAATTCATCAGCGAGTCGAATGCTTGCCCGCCAATATCCGCTAAGTAATTGATCAAATGTTGGTTTTCATCTTGAACGCATGAATAAAATGAGACATTGTCGCGGTTTCAAATGAGACTGACGACGTAGGCTGACGAAATGACATCCAACTCAGACAGTAGTCCACTGGACACCAGCTCCTCTGCGCCGAGCCACGCGACCGTTTTTGTCTGGCTGTTCGCCGTATCCGCAATCTGGCATTACACCTCATCGTCCTCCGACATCATCAACTACTGGTTCACTTACAACCCGCTGGTAACACCGCTGGTTTTTCTGTCGATAGTTAGCGCGTTTATCGCTGCGTGTTACCCAACCAAAACCTGGGCCGTCATGACAATGTGTATCGGCCAGCTCATTGCGATATTTCTCCGCTACCCATTTGTCGCCGATCACCTTGTGATGGAACTGTTTCTTAACCTGAGCATTCTGATCGCATTTCTCTACCCGGCAATCAGGAAGCGAACCCTGTCAGTCTCTGTCGATGAAATGTTTGCCGTGTTCAGCCCGATCGGACGCTGGCTGCTGATGATCATGTACTTCTACGGCACGTTTCATAAGCTCAATCCCGGTTTTATGAGCATTGAGTCGAGTTGCGCCGTGCCATTCGTCAACGGGTTCCCGATTTTGCGGGACCTGCTGGGACCTGGCTGGCTCGAGTACATGGCAATTTACGGAACCTTAATACTCGAATCGATTGCGATGATCCTTTTGCTTTCCTCGCGCAGCAAGTACTTTGGCATGTTGCTGGGAATGTCATTTCACTTCTTCATCGGAATTTCCGGTTACGGAACGCTGGCGCATTTCTCAGCATTCGCGCTTGCGCTTCATACATTGTTCCTGCCGTCCGGATTCGGTCAGAGAATGTTCAAGGAACCGCTGGTCCCCAACATTCTCAAGAATGAACTGAATTTCCGCGCGGCCACCATTTTGTTTATCGTGCTACAAGTAGCATTGGCCATTCATCTCGCGACGACACGTCAGGGCATCCTCGTCAACAGCCTGTTTGCTGTATTCGCAATATCGCTGATGTTCCTGGTTTTCAAGTACGGGCAGATGCGCAACGAAGACGCACCCTACCGTCTTAAGTCGCCACTTCTGGTTCTGAACCTGATTCCGGTCTGGTTTTTCCTGCACTGCCTGAGTCCGTATATCGGGCTGGGAACTGGCGGCACGATGGCCATGTTCAGTGGCTTGCGCACCGAAGGCGGAATTTCCAATCACTATATTATTCGTGAACCGATTCCATTGTTCCCTTACCAGGACAAAGTCCTGTACGTAGAAGAAGCAAGCAACCCGTCCATGCAGAAACTCAGCAAGCAGGGACTGGGCGTCGTCATGTTCGACTTTCAGCGCCACTTCACCTCTCGCGAGCAGCTGGCATTACCCATCACCGTGAATGTCGAAGGTGTCACCTACAAACTCGACGATCCCGATAGCACGACAGCATTTATTAACGAACATTTCACCGCTCAGAGCTGGCTGGAACGCAAATACATGTCATTCCGCGTGGTGGATGAGCCGCGCCCGACGCGATGCAGGCATTAAAGTGTGGCTTGGGCGGCAGAATGGCTAGCATCGTGACGGATGGATCCGACCAACCACTGATTTTGTTTGATGGCATTTGTAACCTGTGTGAGAGTACCGTTCGATTTATCATTGGCCGTGACAAGAAAGCGCGTTTCCGCTTTGCCGCCCTTCAATCTGCAGCAGCACGGCAGTGGTTGTCCGATCATCGATATGCCGACGATGAGCTAAGCTCCGTTTTGCTAATCGTCGATGGCAAGCTCTATGGCAAGTCCCGTGCGGGACTTCAGATTGCGAAACGACTTGATGGCGCATGGCCACTCCTTTATTACCTTTTCTTCTGGGTACCGCAATTCGTCGCCAATCCAATCTACGATTTTATCGGCAGCAGGCGTTACAAGTGGTTTGGACAAAAGGACGCATGCTGGATTCCGACCGAAGACCTCCGCCGGCGTTTCGTTGATGATCCATAGCCTGCCAAATGCCGGCATTGAGTTGGCCTGCGCCTGTTCTTGCAAAAGGGAATTTCGAGGCGTATCGTTTCTCGCGAACTCGACAGGTGTTTATGTGGCGTTTCGCGCTACATATTAAACGGGAAGACGGTGCGCCAGTTTTGGCAACTCCGTCACTGCCCCCGCAACGGTAAATAAGTCAGTCGATCAATGAAGCCACTGCGCACGAGCGTGGGAAGGCGATCGACGCGATGCTTGCATCACTTATGAGTCCGGAGACCGGCCTGTCGATTGGTCCACAGTTCGATCGCGGCGGGCGATTACGTGGAGATGAAAATCTCCCCTCCTTCCCCGATCAACATTATTGCCATGGTACGGGGGTCCGGGCGGGAGAATAACAGATGTCATTCAGGCACTTGGCAGTACCCGCGCTTGCTTTGTTCGTAGTGTGCACGCCAGCTCACAGCCAATCTGAAACCGCTGCAAAGGAAAAACTCGACAACATTGTCGTCACCGCTTCGCGGTCCCCGCTTGAGCTAGCGAACCTCGGCAGCGCAACATCAGTCATTACACGCGAACAAATTGAGTATCGGCAGGCGCGCTATGTCACCGATCTCTTGCGAACAGTTCCGGGATTCGCCGTCAGCCATTCCGGGACGACAGGATCACAAACCCAGGTACGGGTGAGAGGCTCCGAGGCCAATCACGTTCTCGTGCTGATCGACGGAATCCGGGCAAATGACCCAGCCAGTGGTGATGAGTTTCGCTGGGAGTTGCTCAGCACAAACAATATTGAGCGCATAGAGATTGTGCGAGGACCGCAAAGCTCACTGTGGGGAAGCGACGCCGTGGCCGCCGTCGTACATGTCATCACTCGTTCGGGCGCTTCCAGCCCGGAGTTGTCTGCGTACACTGAAGCCGGTTCGCACAGTACCGTCAACGCCGGCTTTAACGGTGGCGCCGGTGGTGAGCGCTGGTCGCTTGGCTATGCGCTCGAGAGCCTCAATACCGATGGCACTAATATATCGCGTACCGGCAGCGAAGATGACGACTCGGATATGACGACGGCATCGTTGTCCGGCCGATTTCTCGCGTCAGACAGGCTGACTGTCGATTTTGGAGCGCGCGTCGTTGATGCTTATTCACAATTTGATCCTGTCGATTTTTTTGTCACCGGTATTCCTGCTGATGCAGATGTAGCCACCGACACCAGCCAGACGTATTTGCATATTGGCAGCTCGCTGGAGTCCCCGGGCGGCCGATTCCTGCATCATTTGAATGTTCGGTATTTCGATACAAGCAATAACAATCTCACTGATGGCGTTGAAGTGTCTTCGACCGCATCGGATCGAACCACCATCAGTTACCAGGCAGATATTCGGCTCGCCGAAAACATATTGTCTCTCGCGTTGGAGCATGAAACGACGAATTTTGAACAGCGCGGGGAAGTTGGTTTTGGTGACCCGAACCAGGATCAGGATACGAGTGTCAACAGCGTAATTGCAGACTACCAGGGCCATTCAATCGGCAGAATTACCTGGCTGCTGAGTGCCCGCTACGATGATTACAGCGATTTCGAGAATGCGTTAACCGGGCGATTCTCGCTCGCCTATGAACTCAATGAGACTACCCGGCTGCGCGCCAGCGTTGGTACCGGGCAGAAGGCACCGACTTTCATCGAGCGCTTCGGTTTTTTTCCGGGTCAGTTTATTGGTAACCCGGATCTGAAACCCGAAAAATCTACATCGATCGAATTCGGTTTTGAACAGCTATTTCTTGATGAAGCATTGTCAGTGCAGCTAACCGTTTTCAACCAGGACCTTGAAGACGAAATCAACGGTTTTGTTTTTGACCCGCTGACATTTCTGTTCACGGCAGAAAATGTTGCTGGTGACAGCTCAAGGCGTGGTGTCGAGTTCTCGTCATCGTGGAAATATTCGGAACGCATGGAAATTTCTGCGTCCTATACATACACCGATGCCAAAGAGAAAGACGACCAGGGCATCGAAACCCGCGAACTGCGACGGCCGCGACATAGCGGTAGCATTAGCGGCAATTACCGATTTTTCGACAATAGAGCAAATATCCTGCTGGTTGCAGATTACGGCGGCTCAAGAACCGATATATTTTTCCCGCCTTTTCCTGCGCCGTCCGAGATCGTCACCCTGGATTCAAGCTGGCTGGTCGACCTGACCAGCGGATTTGATCTCACGCGCAACGTCAATCTGTTCGCCCGGGTCACTAACCTGCTCGACGAAGAATATGAACAGGTGTACGGGTACAAAACTCGCGGACGTTCCGGTTTTGTTGGCGTTCGCGTCAACTTCGGCCAGTAAGCTGCGCGATCATTTGCGGCGGTCTTGCCATGCGATCAGACCGTGAGATTTGAAGCGCCGGATGCATGGCAGTTGCCAATAACGTGCCGTATTATGATGCCAACTAAGAGCCGCTGGCGGTCCTGCCTCGTGGCCGAAAACGGGGGCTGTATCGATGAAATTCCCGACTATTCTTGTCCTGTCTTGCCTGAGCGCCATTGCACTCGCCTATCCAACCGTATATCCGACAGGGACAACAATTTATGATCCCGAGGCTGCATACAGTAGCTATATCCTGATATCGGACCACTCTGATGTCGGTAATCATCCGTCAGCGGCCGTTCGCGCGACGGAACAGGTTCCGGGTGACGTAAGACTCATCGACATGAACGGCAACGTCGTTCATACGTGGAACGTCGCACCCTTTTTCAACAAGCGCAGCCGGCTCCTGCCGAATGGCCACCTGCTTTATGCGGGCCCCGACAAAAGGATCATCGAGTACGACTGGGACAGCAACGTCGTCTGGGAGCACAAGGGCATCGGTTCGACTAATGACTTGCGATATTTGCCAAACGGCAACCGCTTGTTAATAGCGCACGAGCCAATCCCGGCAGCAGCGCAGGCAAAAGTTAATGATGTCGATGAAAAAATCGCGCCGTGGTGGTCGCCGCGCAAGCGCGGCAGCGAGGAACACCAGAACGGCGCCGATATTTATGAAGTCAACCCGGATGGTGAGGTGGTCTGGGAGTGGCATGCACACGACCACCTCGACCTGAACCTTTTTTCACCGTTGACGCCTTTGGACGACTGGCTGCATGCGAATTCGATTGCGCCGCTACCGGAGAACAAATGGTATGACGGCGGTGACGAACGCTTCCGACCAGGCAATATTATTCTAAATGCCCGGAACATCAATATGATGTACATCATCGACAAGGAAAGCGGCGATGTAGTCTGGGAGGGGAGTCATGACTACAAAGGCGGTATGGCGCACTCGCACGAACCCGAGATGATAGAAAAAGGACTCCCCGGCGCCGGCAATATTATTCTTTTCGACAACTCGCTGTTTCCACGCCACCGAACACATACCGGGCAGACATTCATTATCGAAATGAATCCGGTCAGCGGCGAAATCGTATGGAAATACGAGACAAATGGCTACGCCAACATGAAGTTTTTCAGCAAGACCATGGGCTCGCAAAAACGCTTACCCAACGGCAACACCTACATCGCTGAGGACAACACCGGCCGCCTGTTCCAGGTACAAACGGACGGCACAATTGTATGGGAGTTTGTGAATCGTGGCGGCACGACGCGACCCTCCGTCGTGCCCTATGATTTCACGCCGCAATTGCGCGCAATGGAACGCCCGCGGGAAAGAATGGTTTCGCCACCGAACAACCTGGAGTGGCATATTCCGCCGGACGACGAACGACAATAAGTCCGCCTGGCGGCACGACACCGCAGGAACGGCCCCACCTGTGGAAGCAACCCTTGTTCGTGGGAGCGGCTTCCAGCCGCGATTCTTGTTTGTGTGATCTGTTTCGTGGGAGCGGCTTCCAGCCGCGATTCCCTTATTTATATCCAGCCTGCAATCACGCTAATCCGGACACGGGTCGCCAGTTCGGTCCATGAGACCCGCCGCAAGTACGTCCCTGTAGGCTTGCGGCCCGCATCTCTGCGGGCCACAGTCTCATGCACCGAACTGGCAACCCGCATCCTGCAAACCGCGGATAATTGGAGGCCGCAGTACGGAGACTGCAAGCACGGCGACTCCCTTATGCGAAGTAAAGCGCAGCGCAGCGAGCCATGAGCATAAGGCAGCTCGCCGTGATTGCAGTCGGTGCAAAAAGAAAAGATTCGCGGCTAAAGCCGCTCCCACGAAACAGGGGGCGCTCCCACAAAGCCGCTCTCACGACACAATTTCTCCCCGGGCTAACCCACCAGCATGCCGCGATTTTTCCTGACGGCGGCGAGAACGCGATCGACATGTTCCAGGGTGTTGTAAATATGTGGTGACATTCTGAATCCGGCGGTCGGTGCGGTTACGACGCCGGAGTCGGTAAATACCTGCTCGACCATTTTCGGACCTGCCCCATTCGGTGCCCGCAAAATAACAACGCTACTTGTGAATAACGGATTAGCTGTAGAGACAAACGGCAGGTCGAGATCCTGCAAGCCTGCGCGTAGATGACCCGCAATCATTGCCGACTGATCCTCGACGCCCACAGGAGTCAATTCTTCGTGCATTTTTGCCGCATCGGATAATGCGGCGATCGCAGCGTCGTCGCGTTGCCCGAGGGCATCAAATTTTCTCGCGCCTGCAGGTGGGGCATCGGCCTCACCCCAGGGAATGCTGACGATAATGGGCCAGATGCGATCGATATTTCGCTCTCTGACGTACAACAGGCCAACCTCTCGCGGCCCCATGAACCATTTGTGTGCGCTACCGCTGAACGAGTCGCAATCTACCTGATCCAGGTTTATGTCGACTGCACCCCAGGTCTGAGCACCGTCGACGTGAATATGCAGGTTGCTCTTGCGTTTCCTGAGCGCAGCACAAATTTCTGCCACGGGTGTGCGGAAGCCGCTGATGTTTGAAATATGTGTAAAAGATACAACCACTGTTTTGTCGCTGACCGCGGCGACAAACAGATCGACTACTTCATCGATCGACCCGCTATCGCTCGGTACCGAGAAGTGTCGTACGACGGCTCCACTGCGTTTCGCACGCACGTCCCATGCACCAAAGTTCGAAGGATGATTCTGATCCCAAAGTACGATCTCGTCTCCTGTATTCAGTGGTAATCCCTGCACGATGACGTTGTTGGCCTCAGACGTGTTGCGCACGATGGCAAGTTCATCTGTAGAAGTGCTGAGCAGGCCAGCGATGCGACTTCGTGCATCCTCTTTGTAGGCTTCAATCCGCTTGCGGTTTGCCGTGCTGAGATCACGATCCAGGTCGTTTGCGTATTTCGTGTTTGCGGCGCTGACGCTCGCAGGCATTGGACAAAGATTGGCTGCGTTCATTGGTACGCGGTTGTCCGAAAAGCTGAATGCGGGCAGTCCCGACGTGGCTGCCGATGCGGTTGCTGTATAGCCACCTATGCTGCCAACGAGTGACGCACCTCCGACGACCTTGAGAAATTCCCGTCTTGCGATTGTCATTTCATGTTCCCCATCTGGTGCAACTTGATTGTCACGATATTCTACGACTTAATATGGCGTCATATTGCTGTTTTAGGCCATTTAATATGCATCTGTTTCAGCTGCCGCAAACAAGTGTTTCGATTGCCAGGGCCGAAGCCAGGTTTCCCGTGCGCAGAATCTATTGTGTGGGCAGAAACTATGCCGAGCACGCGCGTGAGATGGGCCACGATCCGGATCGGGACCCGCCGTTTTTCTTCACCAAACCTGCCGATGCCGTCGTGGAAAATGGCGCTGCGATAGACTATCCGTCGCGCACCGACAACCTGCATCATGAAATCGAACTGGTCGTAGCACTCGACAAAGGTGGGGAAAACATTCCGCTTGGGCAAGCGCTGCAACACGTATTTGGCTACGCCGTCGGTATTGATCTCACCAGGCGGGACCTGCAAAAACAGGCCAAGGAAAAAGGTCGGCCGTGGGATACCGCCAAAGGATTCGACAATTCAGCGCCGCTATCGGCCATTCATAGCGCCGACGATATCGGCCATCCTGAGAGTGGCCGCATCTGGCTTGACGTAAATGGGGAAAATCGCCAGCAGGGCGATCTGAATGAGCTAATATGGTCAGTAGCGGAATCGATCGCCGAACTCTCGACGCTTTTCCGGCTGCAGCCGGGAGACCTGATTTTTACCGGCACGCCGGCGGGAGTAGGGCCGGTCGTATCGGGAGACCAGCTCACTGGTGGCATAGACGGATTAGACGAGATAGTGATAAGTATCAAATAAAAGAAAAACAATCGCGAGGAGCAAGACCATGGATCGCCGCAAATTTCTGAATAGCATGAGTGCCGCCACGGCAGCGACGATTGCGGGAGCTGCGACGCTCTCTGAAAAGGCGGATGCGCTGGAAGATGCCATGTC